>JAQBZS010000288.1 GCA_027622115.1 Planctomycetota bacterium
TGGTCGCGAATGAAAGCCCTCGCGTTGTTGTCGATGGGTTGAAGGCACCCTCCGATATCGCGAGGACTCCGGAAGGGCAGGTCATCATTGCGAATTCCGCCGGCACGCAACTGACGTACGTTGATCTGATGGAAGACGTGGCTCGCCCCTACGCCGTCGTGCCGAAGGGGACGGTGTCCGTGGCGTTCGACCAATCCGGCAACTTACTGATCGCCAACTGGGAACTGCGAGTTGTCACGAAGATCACAACTCACTTGACCGTGCCGTGTCCGCATTGCAACAAGCCGATCCCGCTTCAGTTGCAACCGTTACGCCGACCCAGCAGCCAAGGCCGTTCGACAGGACCGTTGTTGTAGCCGAGGACCGTTTGATCGATGTCTCGGAACCCGGTCGCCAACTGTGAGCGAAAAGTTCACTCGTTTAACCGTTAGCCGCAGGCGTACGCGCGTTGGTATTGCCAATACGCGTGCGCCTGCGGCTGACGATTAAACGAAATCGTTCGAAGCAATAGAATCAAGGACCAACGATGCGACACGCAGGATTCACAACGCTCATCGTGCTCTCGTTTGCGATCGGCTGTGCCCAACAAGAGTCGTCGTCCAGCGCCAAATCCGGCAGCGACGACAATTCATCTGTTAATGATTCCAAGACGCCCAGCACCGGTACAAAGTCGGTGAAGGAATCGGTCGCGGCTAAGACCGAAGTCAAAACCGCCGAGGCCGTCACAGAGTCGACATCGACAAAAGACGACACGGACGGCAACGTCACGGCCGTGATCGGCACTTGGGCCGACACGGAGAAGTTCATCGCCGCCCAAAAGGGCAAAGTCGTCGTAGTCGATCTTTGGGCCACTTACTGTGTGCCGTGTAAGAAAGAGTTTCCGGGCTTAGTCAAACTGCATCAGGAACTCGGAGCCAAAGTCGTGTGCGTCTCGTTCAGCCTGGATTACGAAGGTCTAGCCGATACGCCGGTCGAGAAGTCGAAGGAGAACGCACTCAAGTTCCTCAACAAGATGAACGCCACGTTTCACAACGTGATTTGCAGCACGCCGCCGGACGAGTTCTACGACGACCAAAACGTGGCCAGTATTCCCGTGGTTCGGGTCTATGATCAGACCGGCAAACTGGCCAAACAGTTCGACGTCGATGCCGGCACGGACTTCAGCTACGAAAAGGACATCAGGCCGCTGGTGGACTCGCTAGTCGCCGAGAAACGCTGATTGCCGACGTGTCGCCGACGACATTCACCCGCATCCAAGAACCGCAAACGTAATCCACTACGAACCATGTCGATCTCGATCCACTGTCCGATGTGCGTCAGCACCTACGAAGTTGAAGAAAGCGATGTTGGCGAGCAGGTTCAGTGTCAATGTGGCGAAGTCTTCGTCGTCGAGGCACCGGCGGCGTTGGTTGGCTCTGAATCAGCGGCATCCGCAAACGAACAGTGGTTCGTGCAAGCGGCCAACGGCACACAATCCGGACCGATTTCGAAAACCGAATTGAACGCCAAGGTCAATCGCGGCGAGATCGATTTGGAGACGCAACTACTTCGGGAAGGAGATGCTCAATGGCAATGGGCCGATGCGGTTTATCCGCAACTGGCGCCCGCACCGGTTTCCACGACAACGTCTTCTCAAGCGAAGACTTCATCGGCAAGTCGATCGGCCAAGTCATCCAAATCCTCAAGATCGCAAAACGGTGACCGTCGCCGATCGCAACTCGACGGCACGGTCGGAAAGTCGCTAATCCATTTGTTGCTCAACCCCTGTGGAGTGGCCGAGGTCGCTGACGATCTCGATGAACAATCGACTCTTAGCGTGGGTGCGATTCTGGTTGCAATTTGGGCGGCTGCGATGATGTCGGTCTTCATCATTGAAATCGAAATGCCTCCGGGTTGGTTCAAGGCCGTATCAAAGGGCATGCTTGTCTTGAGCGTGGGGTCGACCGGCGTCCTTGGCTGTTGTCTTGCCGTGCGGGTGTTTTTTGGCCAAGGCGGCGGGCTGCACACGGATATCGCGGCCCTCGGAGCGGCGATGGCTCATTGTGGCCTAGCGACTCTGGCCGCCGTTGTTTTCCATCAGGCCCTTTCCAGCAGTCTTCCCAAAACGACCATGTGGGTGGTTTGCGGCGGTCTGTTGTTCAGCGCGTTATTGGTGTCGGCAATCGTGTTGTTCTGCGGCATCACACGCTGTGCCGACGTGCCCGATCGCCCAGCCGCGTTTTCGTTGTCGGTCACATTTCTGCTGTGCGCCTATGTGATGTACCTGACGGCGGACTTCTTGCAGACCTTGCCCCCGCTGAGGCGATTTTAGGTTAGGCGAGCGGTCCAAAGGGACTGGTCTGCCGGCTGTTTGACCCTTCGGGGTGAAGAAGACGGAATGGGTTAATTCTCATCAGCCGCGCCTTACGACGCGATGTTGAGCCTCGGTTTCCGGCTGCGGATCAATTCGGACTCGTAGGCGCGCCGCATGGATTTCAGCCGAGCCGGCGACTCGGGATCAAACGAGTGGAGTTCGACCGTGATGCCCTGCGGTCCGTTCTTCCACAGATAGTGAGCCAGCGACTTGCGGTCGGAATGATCCAGATGTTTGGCAACTCGCGTGCGCAGTTGCGATGACTCGCCGATATAGAGGTAGCCGGTTTGGTCGCGAAAGATGTAAACGCCCGGCGTGGCCGGAATCTGATTCGCGTCCTTGATCAGTGAGTCGGCCGAAAACGTCTTCACGGTTTTGCCCCAATCCGCGACGCGATTCACCAATTCCGGCCTCAGTCGTCTGGCTTTTCGAAGTCCAAACGCGGCCTTGCGCAGCAAGTACGGTTTGGTGCCCGGTGCTATCGCGGCAGCCAGTTTGTCGAATTCCGCCCGCATCACCGGATCGCAAATCACGCGGTCCATATTGAGCTTGTGCTTGTCTTCCATGTGCCGAGCAGCAATCTCCGCCGCGTGTGCGTAGTCGTCGTGCGAGTCGCGTCGTCGACGCGTTGATTTCGCCGTGAGTTGCCCGGCCTTTCGCAGATTGAGCAGCGTCCAGTTGAATTCGAAAGTGTCGAAGCCCGACAGTTTGGCGCGACACCGAGCGATGAAGCTCTTGTTCAAGTCGTCATCAAGAACAACTTCGTCGGAACTCCAACCCTCGTGCGCCGCGGCGAAAGCGTCATTGACGACTTCCTTCAGTTTGCGTGTCTCGGCCGGAGTCCGCTTTTTCGCGAGACGTTCGCCGACCGATGGACGCGGTGGCTCGTCGGCCTGCAAAACGAATGGCGTTTGTGAGCAACACGCTAACGCCAGAAAGATAGTCGCGACTCGCAGTGCTGGTGGATGCATGTGGCTCGCTTTACTTTTCGAGTTCCGCCCAGTCGACAAGTTGGATGTCGGGAGGAACGATTTCGACGAAGTTTGTGCGTTGGCTCGTCTTGTGACCTTTGCCGCCTCGCGAGGTCACTCCGTATTTGGTTTGGCCGAAACTGAGCACCTTGTCGTTTTCATTACGGACGCGAAGCGTGTCGCTGGGACGTGCCAACTGCATGGCTCCCAACACCGAGTCACTAGCGTCAACCTTGATGCCTCGGACGCCGATTCCCGCATTGCTCAACACGGGAACTTCATCGATTGCAAAGTGAACCAAACGGGCCTTTCGCGTAGCGATGAACATCGTCGTGGCGTCCGAGATTAGCCTCGCATAGACCACGCGATCCTCTTTTCTCAGTCGGCAATACTTGCGCCCCAGCTTTGTCGAAGGCGTGCGGAAATTCGCCAGCGGCAACCGCATAACTTGTCCGTGAGCCGTCACCACCAGTACGTGCGGCGTACTCGGCTCGTCTTCGGACGCGTTCGAGTCTTCGGCCGTGAAGCGGGGGTCGGTGCTGATCGCCGCGATGATGCGGACGCCGTCGCCCATCCGGACGTGTTTGACCAGTGGCTCGCCATAGCCGGACGACACTGGAATATCGGCCACCGACAACGTATACGCCGAGCCGTCCGTTGCCAAAAACACACAGCAATCCAGCGTACTCACGGGCAGCACGTCCAACACCTTGTCGCCATCTCGAACTTTCGTCTTGGCCACGCTCGCCAGCCGGCCGACTCGTTTGATCCAACCATCATGCGTGATCACGACGTTCGTGTTCTCTCGAATGATGTAGGCTTGCGGATCGAATTCGGAAACGTCGTCGGACGATCCGATCTTTGTCCGCCGCTTGTCACCGAAAGACTCGGCGATTTCGATCAATTCCTTTTCGACCACGCCCCACAATTTGCGGTCGGATTTGAGGATTTTGCGAATGCGTTCGGCTGCTTTGCGTTTCTCGTCCAATTCCGCGCGAATCTTGTCGATCTCAAGCTGCGAGATGCGATAGAGCTGCAAGTCGACGATGGCGATGGCTTGTACTTCGTCCAGCGGAAACGCCCGCACCAACGCATCCGCGGCATCCTGACGTCCGGAACTCGCCCGAATGATTTTGAGCGCTTTGTCGAGCCCCGCAAAGATGATCGCAAAGCCTTCGAGGATGTGAATCCGCCGCTCCAATTGACGCAGTTCGTATTCGAAGCGGCGCTTGACGGTTTGGAAGCGAAAGTCGAGAAAATGCTGCAACACTTCCGTCAAACTGCACAGTGCCGGGACCAACACGCCCTGCTCGCTGGGCACCAAGCATGTGGTGTTGAACGCAAAATTCTGCTCCAGTCGCGTGTGCTTGAACAGATAGCTCATGACCTGTTCGGCGTTCGCTCCAGGCTTCAGATCAAGCACAATTCGCAGGCCGTGTTCGTCGTCGGTTTCGTCATTGGCTCCGTCGAGTTGCGGCAGTTTGCGACCGGCGATGACTTCACCGATCTCGGCCATCAGCGGATTTGTGGTGACCGCGTAGGGCACAGAATAGATCACAATGCGGTTGGGAGTCTCTTGGCGGCCGTCCTTGTCGAATCGCCATTCGCCGCGAACTTTGATGGAACCGCGTCCTGTTTCGTACGCCGTGCGGATGAGGTCGCGATCACTGACGATGCGACCGCCCAGGGGAAAGTCGGGACCTTTGATGAACTTCATCAAATCTCGGACGCCGGCCTCGGGATTGTTGATCAAGTGGACGCATGCCTTGACGACCTCACCCAAATTATGCGGCGGGATGTTGGTGGCCATGCCCACGGCAATGCCCTGCGTGCCGTTGATCAGCAGGTTCGGAAATCGGGCCGGCAGCACGACCGGTTCGTGCTGGCTGCCATCGGAGTTGGGCCGCATTTCTACGGTTTCCGCATTCAAGTCCCCCATCAGTTCTTGCGAGATGCGGGTGAGCTTGGCTTCCGTGTAGCGCGCGGCGGCGGCGTTCAGCCCCATCACGGATCCGAAGTTCCCCTGCCCATCAACGAGAGGCATTCGCAGGTTGAAGTCTTGCGCCAGCCGGACGAGTGCATCGTAGACCGAGGTTTCACCGTGCGGATGAAAGTTGCCGGTGGTGGCACCGCAGATTTTCATGCACTTGTGGGCCTTGTTTTCGAACAGCAGCCGAGCCTGATACATGACGAACAGGATGCGTCGCTGCACCGGCTTGAGGCCGTCTCGCACATCCGGCAGAGCACGCGACGTGATGACGGACATCGCGTAATTCAGATACCGCCGCCGCGTCTCGTCACTGATCGAGACATAGTGGATGCGATCCGACTCTTCAAAACCGAGTGTGGCCTGTGGCTGTCCGTTCTGGTTTGCTCGCTTCTTGGCCAACTCTTCCTCCGTGAATTGAATGGATGATCGATGGGGCGGGAAGGTTTTGCGTTTTCATGTGCGCTCCACCGGCCTTGTGCCACCTATTCCGAAATTCGGTTGCGTGGAGCCCGACCCTGGAAGCCGCACCGCTCTCCACCGACGCGGGGGTCGGTGGAGAGCAAATGAATCGTTGGTAGCTGCTCAGTCGTTGTTGCCACCGGCACGGGGCCAGTGGAGAACACATGGATTACGGTGGGGTCAGGAACTTTGAACCACCCGACCCCAGCCTCCATCGGAATATAGTGGGTCAATCGATCAGCCGGAAATCACTCCCCCGCAGTCAAATTGCTCCGTTCACTTCTTCCACTCCTGTTCGTAGTAGCGCACCAAGATTTGGTTGTCGAGCCGATTGGCCGCCACTTCGACACGTACCAAGTCACGCGGCATTTGGAACATGTTGGACATCGTTCGATTGTCGAGAAACCTCAGCTTCGACGATAGCTCGTCCGTCAGCCGCGGTTCATTGGCATTGGGCGTTGGATGAGCCAGAGCGAAACCCCACACGCCGAACGACGGCACCGCAACTTGATACGGTCGCACCACGAATCCAGCCCGCTCCATCGTCGTCAAGATGCACCAATACGACTTACGAGCGATCAACGGAGACGTGCATTGGATGCCGATTGTTGCCTGATCAGTCACGCGGCTCTTGAGCAACTTGTAGAACCGCGTGGTGTACAACTTGCCGAGCGAAAACGAATTCGGATCGGGGAAGTCGATGATCACGGCGTCGAATGTTTGGTCAACTTCGTCCAGCCAAATCATGGCGTCTTGATTGACGATCGTGACGCGCGGATCCAGCAACGATTGTTCGTTCAATTTCGCCAGCGGCGGATACCTCTCATGCAATTGCGTCATCGCCGGATCGATGTCCACCAGCGTGACCGCTTCGACTTCGCGATGCTTGAGTACTTCACGCACACCCAAACCATCGCCGCCTCCCAGCACCAGCACGCGGCGACGCGATGACGCCAGACTCATCGCCGGATGCACGAGCGCTTCGTGGTAGCGGTATTCGTCCAGCGAGTCGAATTGCAGGTTGCCGCTGAGAAACAGCTTGAATCCCTTCGAGTTTTGCGTGACCACGATTCGCTGATACGGCGTGGTGATGGGCAACACGATCTTCTCGGAAAACAGCCGTTCTTCGGCGAGCGTCGACAGGTTGTCGGCCTTGATGATGCCGATCAACAGAATGCCGATCACCAGCACGGCTCGCGCCCGCAGTCCCGCCAAAGCCTTTTCCTCGAGGATCGGTCGCAGCAACCACGTACCCCACAAGCCCACGGATGCATTCAGGATGCCGAACACGAGCGAGGTTCTCACCAGCCCCAATTGTGGAACCAAGAAGATCGGGAACAGCAACGATGCCACCAACGCCCCGATGTAATCGAACGCCAACACCCGAGAAATCAGGTCGTTGAAGTCCATCTGCTCCTTCAAAATTCGCATCAGCAACGGCAGTTCGAGCCCCACCAACACGCCGATCAAGAACACCACGCCATACAGCACGACGCTGAACCAACTCAGCGCGGCAAAGCTCAAGAACAGCAACGGCGCGGACGTTCCACCGAGCAGTGCGACTCCCAACTCCACTTCGACGAAGCACCGCGCGACGCCGTCTTCGACGAATTGCGAGATCCACGCTCCCACACCCAGCGCGAACAAATACACGCCGATGATGAACGAGAACTGCGCGACGGAATCGCCCAGGACGTAACTGGCCAGCGTCCCCGCCAGTAACTCATAGATCAACCCGCACGTCGCGATGATCATGACGTTGAGATACAGCAGGACTAGCGGAGCGCGATTCATTGCGGCCGGGTTTCGCCAAGTTTCGAATTAGCCGTGAATGGCCGCTGCAATGATGATCGAAATGCCGATCATCACGCTGCCCATGATGATCGCGAGCGATGTGTTCTGGTCTTCTTCGATCTCTTTGGTGACCGAAAACGGACACATCTTCTGCATCAACCAAAACGCGACGGCGAAGACCACCAACCCCATCACCGTGAACACCACGGCTCCCACCAGATGGTCCACGAGTGTCGTTGTCATGTTGCCGGATGTGCTTCCATCGTCGGCGGCCAGGGTCAGAAAACGAGTGAGTGCATTCATGTCACTTTCCTCCAAACCAACCACCACCGCCGTAGTAAACGCCGCGCCGCGACGAACTGGATGACGACTTCATGGTGGGAGTTTTCCATTGTTCAAATGCGGCAACGGCAAACCAGCCGCAAACCAGAAGACTGATGATCCAATAGGTGCGATTCAACATGCGGACATCCTTTGTTCGAGTTTGTCGCATTCCCGGGTCAGGCTTACGTCTTTCAGATTTTGCGGGC
>JAQBZS010000289.1 GCA_027622115.1 Planctomycetota bacterium
CTTTAACTTCTGCGGTCTTGGTCTCGGCTTGCTCATTGAATTCGTTCACTTGAACACGGGCCGCACTGGCTCCGGCGGCTCTAGCTCCGGAAGCTCCAGCTCCGGCAGCAAAACCACCGGCTAGATTCGCACCGCCGTTGGCACCGCTGGCCCCGGTGGACGAAACTTGGCTCAGTGTGATGGTGTCCGTAAAGCTCGAACCACTGCAAGTCGCCAGAGTCTTGTTGCCATCCGAATGGTTATAGCCCGTAAACGAGTACGACTGATTCAGCGACGAAATTGCGTTGCCAACGTCGGCCAATTCCTGCACGATCGCATCTCGAACGACCACCCAGCCGACGACCACGCCACAACACATAATCGTGGCGATGATCAAGAGTTCTGCGGATAGAATGATGCCCCGTTCGTCAATCCAAAGGTCTCGAAGCAGCTTAGTCATGGTCGTTCCTCGTTTGGGATGGTTGTGCCAAATTGTTGATTGGCCACGGATGGCTGATGGATCGCCGCTTCGGGCCGTCGACCGTCAGTGGAAAGCCGGTCGCGTGATCGCGGTCCGGAAAGTTTTTGAGAAAGGCCGGTGCTCAAGCCGGCCGTGCCGCGGCGAACGACGCCTTGGCGGGTGGCGGGATGCTCGGTCGCCACCAAATCGCTCTCTGTGTCGGGCAATCGGATCGACTGTTGTTGCCGATTCAACTGCTCCGACCGTTACGGTTCGCAGAACCCGTGCCAATGACACAATCGTCATAGGCGGTACAACCGGACTTCGACCGCTAACCTACCGCGACCAAAGGGCTTACAGGAATCAGTTCGCGTAACGCCTGTAACGATTGTGCCGAGAATTCCGGATGTTCTGATCCAATCGATTGGCGCGATTGTCAAGGTTGTGTTAACGATTCCGAACACGACGATCGTCGCGGTTGAACGGATGTTGCCGAAAACTCCGGTGCTGACGGTTCTCACGGAACGAAATCACTGAATGGGGGAGCCATGAGCAAGTTGCGCGAGGATGCGGAAGCCATTTGGCGAGCGGGAGTTGCGGTCGTCGATTCGCAGCGATTGGTCGAGCAGGTTGTGGCTGCGTCCGGGGAGCAGCTCACAATCGGTGATCTGTCAGTACCGCTCGCGCCGCTGCGGCGGATTGCCGTTGTCGGAACCGGCAAGGCGGGAGCCGGCATGGCGGCGGGGATCGAGCGAGCACTTGGTCCGGGACTGCTCGGTCGAGTGACCGGGTGGGTCAACGTGCCGGCGGACTGTGTGCGACCGTTGGAGAAAATTCGTCTGCACGCCGCCCGGCCCGCCGGTGTGAACGAACCGACCGAAGCAGGCGTCGAGGGTGCGCTGGAGATCCTTAAGATCGTCTCAAGCTTGGATGTCGACGATCTGTGCGTGGTTTTAATCTCAGGCGGCGGCAGTGCTTTGATGCCCGCACCTGCGGAAGGCATCACGCTCGAAGAGAAACAAATCGTGACGCGGCACTTGATGCATGCGGGGGCGACCATCAACGAGTTGAATTGCGTGCGAAAGCAACTTTCGCGAATCAAAGGCGGAAACCTTGTCCGAGCCACGAAGGCTCGCACGGTCTCGCTGATCATTTCCGACGTGATCGGCGATCCGATGGACATCATCGCCTCCGGCCCCACGGTGCCGGACACCACGACGCCTGCGGACGCACTGGCGATCCTACGTCGCTACGGATCGAAGGAGACCATTCCGCCTGGCGTGTGGCAGTTCTTGGAATCGCGTTCGAAGTTAACAACGGTGCCCCAACCGATCACGCGAGTTCACAATTTCATCATCGGCAACAACGACACCGCACTGGAGGCGTCGGCAACGGTCGCGAGTCGGCTCGGCTATGGGGTTGTTTCGATGGGCTCCGAAAACCGTGGAGAGGCCAAGGACGAGGGCCGACGACTCGCTGAGATCGCGCGCGCGATTCGCAACACGTCCGATCCCGTGGCACCTCCCGCGTGCGTTCTCAGTGGAGGCGAACCGGTCGTGCATTTGGCCGATACGGACCAGCCTCGGAAGGGGGGACGCAACCAAGAGTTGGCGCTCGCCGCGCTCGACGAATTGACTCCGGCAGAACTGCAAGACATCGTCGTGCTGTCCGGCGGAACCGATGGTGAAGACGGCCCCACCGATGCCGCAGGCGGCGTGGCGGCACTCGAAGTCAAGGAGCGTTCGCTTGCAAGTGGTCTTAATGTTGGGGGCTATCTAAGTCTTAACAACTCCTATGAGTTCCTGTCTCAGACAGGCGGGCTATTCAAGACCGGCCCCACTCACACCAACGTGATGGACTTGCGGGTGATTCTGGTCGCTTCGCCCCAGCCGCCACGGTAGTCGGGCCATTGAAACAGGTTGAATCATGACTTGTGAACACGTGATTCGGAACAACATTGGGGTTGGACTCGGTCGAGCGATTCGAGAAACGCGGCTCGCCGGTTTCTGTGACAGCGGCATCCCGGCATGCGATTGCTGCCGGCGGAGAACGACAAGGTTCACGCGACGGGCGCGATCGACGTTGATTTCAAAAACCGACGCTCCCACCCGCTCCCGTGCAATGTCTGGCTATTTTGCTCCGCGTCGCCAGCGGTGCGATCTTGATTTAGTATCGTGCGGGAAAGTTTTCGCTTGCGCGCCAATTCAGCCAGAAGATGCGGCGAGTCGTTAGTCTCGCTTGTTCCTGTTCCGGCGAAGCACGCGTCCGCATGTTGATCACGTTGCATGTTCCGTCCGATAGTCTGCGTGGGCCAGAATATGTTGAGCAAGTGCTCGACGCGGTTCTTAACACGATGAGTTCGGGCGTCAGCGTTAGTCGGCTTTGCCCGATGGAATAACTGGGGCGGCCTGTCTTGTCAGTTTCCGCAGCACCTGCAGCCCATCCTCACGAAAACGTCGTGCCGAGTTGCTGCTTGATGGTGACACGGTCGATTTATGCGATCGCATCCAATCATCAGTGAGAAGTTTGCTCCGACGGCGTGCAGCCGGAATTGGTGGGTTCGTCGTCTCGCAGACTTGATCGGAAACATCTTTGGTCGAGGCGTGGAACCGGTCTCGTCGTGAAGTTCCGGTGCAGGTGTTAAAACACGCGAATGAAACACATCCGAAACTTCTGCATCATCGCTCATATTGACCACGGCAAGTCGACTCTGGCCGATCGACTCATCCAAGCCTGTGGGGGCGTGGCTCTGCGCGATCTGCACGAACAAATGCTGGATTCGATGGATATCGAGCGGGAACGCGGCATCACGATCAAGAGCAATACGATCACGCTCGATTACCATGCCCCGGACGGCAACGACTACTCGTTGAATCTCATCGACACGCCCGGCCACGTCGATTTTTCCCATGAAGTACGGCGTTCTTTGATGGCGTGTGAAGGGGCGTTGATCGTTGTCGATGCGTCTCAGGGAGTCGAAGCTCAGACGGTGGCCAACCTTTATCTGGCGTTGGAACACAATCTGACCCTGCTGCCGATCATCAACAAAATCGATCTCCCGGCCGCGGACATCGAACGGACTCAAGAGGCGATCGATGCCGAATTGGGGCTCGATCCGTTTGAGGCGATCCCAATTTCCGCGAAAAACGGGATTGGGATCGAGGAGGTCTTGGTCGGCATCGTCGAGAAACTCCCGGCTCCGCAGGGCGACGCGGATGCGCCGCTGAAGGCACTCGTGTTCGACGCCCACTTCGACAAGTTCCGCGGCGTGATTTTGCAGTGCCGCGTGATGGATGGCACGCTGAAGCCGCGGGATACGATCCACTTCATGCATGCTGGTCGAGACTTCAAAGTCGACGAAGTGGGTTACAACCAATTCAAGCTCGTTCCCAAGAAACAGCTCAGCGCCGGTGAGGTTGGTTATGTCGTCGCCGGGGTTAAAAGTGTGCAAGACATTGAGATCGGCGACACGATCACGCTGCTTGATCGTCCGGCCGCGGAGCCGATTCCCGGCTATCAGCCAGCCCGGCAGGTCGTCTTTTCTTCCTTGTATCCCATGGACACGGCGGATTACGTCGAACTGACGAAGGCGCTCGAAAAACTCGCCATCAACGACGCGGCACTCACGTTCGAAAAAGACAGTTCGGCGGCGCTGGGGTTTGGGTTTCGTTGCGGGTTTCTTGGGCTGCTGCACTTGGACGTGATTCAAGAACGGTTGCAGCGCGAATTCGATATTGGCCTGGTCATTTCGGCCCCGTCGGTGAAATACAAACTGACTTTGCGAGACGGCTCGTCGCTCGACATCGACAATCCGTGTTACTGGCCCGATCCGACTTCGATTGAGTCGTGCAGCGAGCCCTACATCAAAGCGTCGATCCTGACTCCCGAAACCTACGTCGGTCCCGTGATGGAGCTTTGCCGAGAACATCGCTCGGAAAGCCAGACCATGGACTATCTGTCCGCCAGCCGTATCGAAGTCACCAGCGTGATGCCGCTTGGCGAGGTCTTGTTCGACTTCTACGGCAAGTTGAAGATGATTACGCGAGGATACGGGTCGTTTGATTATGAGCCAATCGAGTACCGAAAAACCGATATCGTGAAAGTCGATATCCTGGTCAACAAGGAGCCGGTCGATACGCTGTCCTACCTTGTTCATCGGGACAAAGCGCGACCTCGCGCGCTGCACTATTGCGAACGACTTGCCGAAGAGATTCCTCGGCACCAATTCAAGATTCCGGTCCAAGGTGCGATCGGCGGAGAAATCATTGCTCGAACGACGATTGCGCCCTTCCGCAAAGACGTGACGGAAAAGCTGTACGGCGGAGACGTGACTCGCAAGAAAAAGCTGCTTGAGAAGCAGAAGAAGGGCAAGGCGAAAATGAAGCAGTTCGGCAGCGTCAACATCCCCCAAAAAGCCTTCGTTTCAGTGCTGCGAGCCGACAAGGATTAGTCTGGAACGGTCATCGACGGCGTCAAACATTCAAAAGGCTTGGCTGCATTACCCACAAATCGAGGTTCGAACCATTTCCCCAAACCCCATCTCGCTTCGATCTAAAAGCTTGACTCTGTCTTGCGGTGTTGCCGCCTGGTGTTGGTGCGTCCCGCTCGTTGTGGCGGCCGAGCCCTCCAAACCGGTCAACATCCTTTTGTTTACAGCGGACGACCTGCATGCCGAGTCCGTGGGTGTTTTCGCTGGGCGGCCGAAAGGGCTCACGCCGCACTTGGATCGATTTGCCGGCGAGGGGATGTTGTTTGATCGAGCCCACGTGAACGTGGCGATTTGCGCTCCCTGCCGGGCTGTCATTGCGACCGGGCTGTTCAGCCATCGGTCCGGGGCGATGGGCTTCAACGAGGCCAAGAACGGCATGCCGGACATTGTGTCGACATTCCAAAAGGCGGGTTACCGCACGGGTATTCTCGGCAAAGTCGACCATTCCACGCCCGTGCGTCTCATGAAGTGGGACTACGAATTCGACCAGAACGAATTGGGAAACGGTCGCAACCCGGAGATCTATTACCAACGATGCCGGACGTTCTTCGAGCAGCGCAAGGCAGACGACAAGCCCTTCTATTTCATGGTCAACTCGCACGATCCGCATCGGCCCTATTGCAATCCCGAGAAGCTGACCAAGGGCGCGGCGATGCCGTCCAAGATCTACAAGCCCTCGGAAGTCGTCGTTCCAGGTTTCCTGCCGGACCTTCCCGGAGTTCGCGCCGAATTGGCGCAGTACTTGAATTCGACTCGACGACTGGACGATACATTCGGCAAGGTCATGCAAGCGCTGGACGAGTCCGGATTTGCCGACAACACACTGGTGGTGTTTCTGTCCGACAATGGGATCGCGGTGCCGTTCGCGAAGTGCAACGTGTGGTTTCACGCGACTCGAACGCCGTTACTGGTACGCTGGCCGGGAGTGGTGCGGCCGGGTCAACGCGACGATTCACATTTCGTGTCCGTCGTCGATTTGTTCCCGACGTTCTTGGACGCCGCCGGTGTCACGGGGCCGAAGTCGCTCGACGGTCGCTCGTTCGTACCGTTGCTGAAACAGACACCGCAGGACGGTCGCGACCATGTCTTCACACAGATCGACATGAAAGCCGGCGGCGACGCGGTTCCGATGCGCTGCGTTCAGACGGCCAAATACGGATACATCTACAATCCCTTCAGCGACGGCAAACACCGCTACCGCAACAACAACGAAGGCCAGTGCATGCGGGCCATGAATCTCGCCGCCGCGAGTGACCCGAACATTGCAGCTCGCGTGCAATTGTTTCGTTTTCGTGTCTCCGAGGAATTGTACGACCTTGAGACCGATCCCAATTGCCTGCACAACCTGATTGACAACGAAGCTCGGCAGGACGTGGTCCATTCGCTGCGGACCCGCTTGCGAAATTGGATGGTGGAAACGAATGACCCGATGCTGCCCGCGATCGACAACCGCGCGGATCGAGCAATCGTGGACGCGGTGCTGCTCAAGACCTACGGCCCGTCGAAACCACGTGTGAAAAAACGAGCCAAGTGAGGATCGCGTCATCCCCTTGAAAACTGCTGACTGGTCGATCTCATCCGACAGTCGGAAGCCGTTCTTTCTTTGCCCTGCAAACGTGGATCTGCGAGTGCCCCACGAATTCCGGACGACCACGAATTGGCTACGATAAATTCGTGGTTGCCCCGAATTCGTGGGGAAGCCTGAAACCTTCACTTCCTCGATCACGAACCAGCTTACAGTTTTGGTTGTGGCCACCGGTCGCAGTGATAAAGTCCATGGGAATGCGGTGATCGCACCCCTGCCATGACAATTCAGGAGTACCCCGTGAGTCAGTTTTTCACGATCCACAATCGACGAGATTTCCTTCGAACCGCAGGAATCGGCGGACTTGCATTGCTGACTGCTCCGTCCGGCGTTCCCGCACAAGATCCACCCGCGATCGTCTCACCAGTGAAAGGCAAGGACCGCCGACTGATCGTGCTCACCGAATCTCCCGCAGTGCTTGAGACTCCCACGGAACTACTACTGCATGACAAGGTGACGCCGATCGAAAAACTGTTTGTGCGAAACAACTCGCAGCCCGCAGACTCCGCGACACTTGCGGCACCTCGCGCGAACGGCTGGACGATCGACTTCACCGGACTCGTCAAGCAGCCGCGATCGATCGATGCGTCGAAACTCGCCGAAATGGATCAGGTCGAATACGAAATGGTGTTGCAGTGTTCGGGCAACAGTCGGTCTCTGTACGCCGGAAGCGTGAAGTCGAAAGGTACGCAATGGGGTCGCGGCGGGATGGGCAACGTCCGGTTTGCGGGAGTGCGTTTGAGCCAGGTTCTCGAACGGTTGCAAGTCGAGATTGGGAAGCATGCGGCATTTGTAACGGCCGAAGGTCGCGACGATCCGCTACCCGGCAAGGAAGATTTCGAGCACAGCCTTCCGCTCGACGAAGTTCTGCAACGCGCGATCTTCGCCACGAAGCTCAACGGAGCACCGATTCCCTCGTGCCATGGCGGCCCCGTTCGGCTGGTGACGCCCGGCATTTACGGCACGATGCAGATCAAGTGGCTGAGCTGCCTCCGCTTCGAAGCCACGGAAACCGACAACTACAACCAAATCCCGCGCTACCGCGTGCCGATCAAACCGATCGCCCCCGGTTCCAAAATCAAGTACACGTTCGACAACAGCCGTTTCAATTGGGACATGAAGCTGAAGAGCGTCGTGCTGTCACCCACAGCCGACGCCAGGCTGAAACCGGGACCAATCCATGTTCATGGCGTGGCGTTCAATGACGGAAAGGCTGCGATCGAAACGGTGTTGATTTCCACGGATTTTGGGCAAAGCTGGCGTCGCGCCAAACTGGAACGCCGAACGAGTCCCTACGCGTGGACTCGGTTTTCGATGCCGCTGTTGCTGCAAGCCGGCAAGCATTCCATCTGGACTCGTGCGGTCGATGCATGGGGCCGCAGCCAACCGCTTGACGGCTCGATCCACTGGAATCCGTCCGGCTATGAGTGGAACGGTGTGGAGAAGATCAACGTGATTGTCGGTTGAGTTCTTCTCGCCGCGCTCAAGTCCGGTAAATTCGTTTAACCCGCATTCGACCGGGGCCTCACGGCCCCGGCAGAGGCTGTGCCGGGCCTTCGGCCCTGAATCGGA
>JAQBZS010000290.1 GCA_027622115.1 Planctomycetota bacterium
TTCTTGATGAACTCCAAGTCGAACTCACGCCAAATCTGAAAAACGTAAGCCCGACCCCTCCAGCGAATTCGGCTCACACATCTGTCGAGCTACTCACGAGGTATTTGCGAACGAGACTCGCGTCGACTTCGACCCCCAAGCCAGGTGCTTCCGGGACACTCATGCGACCGTTCGTAATCCGGTGCGGTTCCACGAGGATGTCGCTTTCAAGAGCGAAATAGGTCGAGTCATTCGCCAACGGCATGTTGGGCGACGACGCCGCCATGTGCAGCATGGCCGCCGTTTTCAAACCGAAATCGTGGGCACAATGAAAGATGCACGGCACCCCCGCGGACGCGGCAGTATCCGTTATCAGCTTCACCGCCCACAGGCCACCACACTGATAGGTATCCGGCAGCAAAAAGTCGGCCGCGTCTTGGTCGAGAATCTCTCGCACGCGTGCCATGGTCGTTACGGATTCGTTCAGAGCCAGCGGCGTGGATGTCAGTTTTCGAATCCGAGCCGAGTCGGCCAGATTCTCGTCCGGCATCGGCTGTTCGAAGTATTCGAGATCGTATCGCTCAAGGTCTTTGGCCAATTGCTCACAAACATCCGGCCCATAGCCGGTGTTGGGATCGATCCGCAGCTTCAACCGATCGCCAACCGCGTCTCGGATGCCGCGCACCATTTCGAGGTCTTCTTCGGGAGATCGTCCGGCCTTGGTTTTCATCGTCGTGAACCCGGCATCCGCGTAGCCGCGAGCAATCTCGCCAGCCTTGCCATACGGTTGGATGCCCATGCATGCGGCCAATTCAATCTGCTTCCGATACGGTCCACCCAACAGGCGATACAGCGGCTGTCCGCACGCCTTGCCCAACACATCCCACATCGCCATCTCGACGGCACTCTGGATCCGCGGTCCGCCCAGATCCCAATCGGCATACAAGGCCTCGATCGCACCGGCATCCTGCCCAATCAGTTTGGGCCGAATGGACTCGACAACGTCCGCCGTCAACGGATCCTGGCCATAAAACGAAAGAATCTGCGGTGTCTCGCCCCAACCCACGATCCCACTTGCGGTTTCGAGACGTATCAGCAGCGCGCCGGTCGCGGACGTGGCGATGTATCTCGATTGGTACGGAAACGCGACGTGCGGCTGCGGCACGTCGATGACGAAAGCTTCCACGCTGGTGATCTTCACGAGGCAACTCCGAAAGAGGTGGCGAATCCAACTCGTTTAACGTCAGCCGAAGGCGTACGCGTGCCCCATATGTCAACAAGCGTACGCCTTCGGCTGACGGTCAAACGACTGAACTCTCATCATTTCCACGACGGCAGGTACGCGTTGCCGATTCACTCGACGGCAGCTTCCGCCGATTCCGCCGCGTCCACGATCTCGCTCACCAGCACGGTGTAACCGCGTGCCTCAAGGACTTTTTGCCTGACGACTTCCAGCACGTCTGGATTCTCCTCGAAGAACTGCCGAGCCCGATCGCGACCCTGTCCGATCCGTTGTTCGCCAAAACTAAACCAACTACCGGATTTGCTGACCACGCGGTCCTCGACGGCCATGTCCAACACATCGCCCGCAAAGCTGATGCCGCAGCGGCTGAGCATGTCGAATTCGGCCACGCGAAACGGCGGTGCGACCTTGTTCTTGACGATCTTCGCCTTCATGCGAATTCCGACGACTTCTTCTCCATCCTTCAACGTCGAGATGCGACGCACGTCGATGCGGCATGAGCTGTAGAACTTCAACGCGCGACCACCGGGCGTGGTTTCGGGACTGCCGAACATCACGCCGATTTTCTCGCGAATCTGATTGATGAACACCACGCACGTCTTGGACTTGGCAATGCAGCCGGTGAGTTTTCGCATGGCCTGGCTCATCATTCGGGCCTGCAATCCCACGTGCTTGTCGCCGATTTCTCCGTCCAATTCCGCCTTGGGAACCAGTGCCGCCACCGAGTCCACGATGATGATGTCCACCGAATTCGACTTCACGAGCATTTCGGCGATTTGAAGTGCTTCTTCACCGTACGACGGCTGACTCACCAGGAGGTCTTCGAGGTCAACGCCGAGACGTTTGGCCCAGGACGGGTCGAGTGCGTGTTCCGCGTCGATGAAGGCCGCGATGCCGCCGAGTTTTTGGGCGGACGCCACCACGTGCAGTGCCAGCGTCGTCTTTCCGCTGGATTCCGGACCGAAGAGTTCAATGATGCGGCCTCGCGGAAATCCTCGTCCACCCAAGGCAAGGTCCAGCGACAGAGAACCGGTTGGAATTCCCGGAATGCCGCCGGCATTGTCCGCCGCCGACAGCTTCATAATCGACCCCTTACCGAACGCCTTTTCGATTTGTCCGAGTGCGTTGTTCAGTAGGGCGTCATCCTTCGAATCCCCATTCCGCGACGTGGCCTTTTCCGGTCGAGTTTTGGCAGCCGCCATTGTTCATCCTCGCGCAAAGTTGTGTGGACTCAGGAGTGGTGAGTGGTCGGCGATTGTACGCAGATCAGGAACTCGGAGGGAACGGCTTGCCGGGCGTTTCGCAGCAACTTGAATGAAGCGAACCCGACGACTGCAATGCCGAGGAACCGAAAGCCCAGACGCGTTGACGGCGATTGTGATGCGACGATGTCGTCCTGTCGCATTGCCACCGACATAAGCTTAGCTCCAGGCGATCGGTCGACCGTTGCTGAGCCGCTGGCGGATTTGCAGGAATTGATCGTCATACTCCAGGCGGTCGTCGATGCCGAGATGATGGAAGATCGTGGCCGCAAGGTCGGCGGGCGAGACCGGATTGTCCGCGACGTGCCCGCCCGTCGCATCCGTCGCGCCGTGGACCTGTCCGCCTCGAATTCCCCCGCCGGCCACAAGTGCCGTGTAGGCGTGCGGCCAGTGGTCGCGACCCGTTTTCTTTGTACCGCCGTTTTGCGTGACCAGCCCAATTCGCGGCGTGCGACCGAATTCACCCAGCGCAACCACCAATGTGGATTCGAGCAGCCCTCGACGTGATAGGTCTTCGACAAACGCCGCGACCGCTCGATCAAACGGCGGGCACAGACGGTCCTTGAGCTTCGGAAAGTTGTCCACGTGCGTGTCCCAGTGCGGCGAAACCTTGTCGTCTTTGTGATCGTCGTCCCAGTTCACCGTGATCAGCGAAGTTCCCGCTTCCACCAACCGCCGCGCCATCAGCAGACTTTGACCAAAACGCGTCCGACCGTAGCGGTCTCGGACCTCGGGTGTTTCGCGATTCAAGTCCAAGACGCCCGCGGCTTCCGTGCGTTCGACCAGCGCCACGGCCGCTTGAAAGTTGGACTCGGCGACTTGCGTTTGAAAGGTCCGTCGAGATTCCGCGAAACCCAGCGAGTCGATGCGATTCCGCAATTCGCGGCGGCGACTGAAACGCACGGAGGACATGTCGACCGGCAACCGCAGGCCCTGGACCCGAAACTTGGGGTCGTTCAAGTTGCCTGCGATCAGAAACGGATTGAATTCTTCGCCCATGCGTCCGCCGGTCTGCCCGGCGATGCGTTTGTCTTGCCCGACAAACTGCGTGTGCCATGGCAGTACGATCGAATGCGGCAGCGATCCACCCGGTCGCCCGAAGCGATGCACCATCGCGGCGATGGACGGCCAATCTTCCGGTCGAGCCTGATCCGTGGTCGGAGCCCCGAAGTACGGGCGCCCGGAATAAACTTCGCTGCAGGCTGGACCATGAACCGGCATGCGGTGCGTCATCGAGCGCACCAAACACAGCTTGTCCATTTGCCGAGCCAGCAACGGCAAGTGTTCGCCGATTTGAATTCCGGCCACGTTCGTGGCAATCGGTGCGAACGTGCCGCGAATCTCGGCGGGCGCGTCCGGTTTCAAATCCCACCAATCCACCTGTGATTGCCCGCCGAACAGGAAAATGAACACGCACGACCGAGTCGGCTTCGAGATCTTTGGAGCTGCGGACTCGGCACGCAGCGTGTCGAGCCACACATCGTGGACACCGACCGACAACAAGCCGGCGGCCCGCAGCATGCGACGGCGATTGAACGTTCCATCGGCGGTTTCCAGCGTCTGACGCGGTTCCATGAAATTGATGCAACCTTTCATCTCAAACACGAACGGTCCCCCACGGACGCGGCCCAGGACCGACATCGATCTTCGCGTTTGACCAGTGTTGTGCAAACCCTCCGGTAAGGTCGGGTTGTTCCTGTCCCGTCCGCACAGCGGATTCATTCTCGCTGCGGTTTCGATGCGTCACGAAGCCGGATCAGGCGTCGGTTTCCCGGCCGTGTCTGCTGCATCTCTTTGTCACCGCTTTCGTGCAATGCTCGGGCTTGTGCGGTTGCGTTTTGACGCGTTTGGTTCATCGCCAAGACAAATGAGTCCGCGCCGTCATTCGACATTCGGTGCGTCTTCGCGGTCTCGATCGCTTGAACGGACTCGTCCCATCGGTCGGCTCGTGCGTACGCGAGACCCAAGAGGTTCCAGTAGTCGGCGTTCGTCGGAAACCGTTGTGTGAGTTGACTCGCGATTTCGATCGACCGTTCAGCGTTGCGGAAGTCCGTCAATTCGCAGTCAACCAGCAACCAAGCGAATTCAAATCTGAAAGCGGGATCATCAGGCAGTTTCTCGAATAATTCGATGGCCTGTTGGAATCGTTGGCGAGCCGCATCCTGATCGCCCGCAGCCAAGTGCAAGCGAGCGTCGGCGACGCGATGAGACGCTTGACCAAATCTCGCGGCGAGGTTGTCGGCGTCGCGTTTGAGCGATTCCTCGAATAGCAGCGCCGCATCGTCCAGGAGCTTGCGAGCTTCCGGCTTACGATCGAGTGTGGTGAGTAATCGTCCCAGGCTGGTTTGGCATTCGGCGAGTCGCACGCGGTAGTCAAGGATGTCGGGAAACACGTTCGTCAGTTCCGCGAATTTCTGGATCGCCCCCTGAAACGCGTTTGTTGCCGTTTCGTGATCGGCGAGGTCCACGAGAATCTCGCCGAGCGTTTGACGGATGGTGGCCTCGACGGCGTGATATCGCGGGACGTCGGCATCGTAGTTCACCAGGACAAGTTGGCCTTCCAACGCCGCGATGGCGGTTGTTTTTGCGTCGAGCGGGCGGTCGACGGTTAAGAGGAATTGCGCAAAATTCAATTGTGCGATCACCAAGTTTTCTCGGTAACCCATGACCCGCGGTTGCTGCTCGACGATCGAAGTGTAGGCGCGAATGGCGGACTCGTAAGCGTCTACCACAGTCTTGTCGGCTCGGGTGCGCAGCGAATTGGCCAATGACACGCGAGCCGACGCGCGACCTTGCAGCAACTCCGGCTGTCGCGGGTCATCGAGCAGAAGTTTGTCGTAGGCTTGGATGGCCACGCGAAAGATGTCGCTCGATTCGGTGTACTTGCCTTGGTCGCTCAACACGTGGCCCAGGTCGAGTCGCGCGGCCAAGAGGCGGCGATGAAACCGCAACCGATCCTCGCCCTCCGCCGCATTCGCGAATTGTTCAATCGCATCCCGCAACAACACTTCGGCGTCTCGCGGGCGGCCCAACTTGGCGAGCAACCGAGCATGGCTGTTTTGACTGCGACCGTAGGCGTCTCGCATCGCTGCGTCGTCGGATTGCTCCGTGAGAGACTTGAGCATCTTGCCGGCTTCGGCATAGGTCGCTTCCGCCTCTGTGTTGCGACCGGTTTGGCTCAACAACATCGCCAGTCCCGTCCGCGAGTTGGCCAACTGCAACCGGACTTGCAGATTCTCCGGCGTTTCGAGCGCCAGCGTTTCGAATTGATCGACGGCTTTCTCAAAAGCGGCTTGAGACTGGTCCCATTCTCCGAGCAACCGCGTCGTATCGCCCAAGCGGATGTTGGCTTTGGCGACTTCGATTTTCAGCGGCAGATCGTCGGCGGGTCGGTCGGCAAAATGACGATAGTGCGTAGCGGCCGAGTACAGCAGTTGTCGCCGAGTCTGGTCGAGTTCCGGGAACCATTGCATGGAATGACTGACGTCGATCAACCATTCGTCGACCGAGTCCTGAGCGACGCGCAGACTATTGGTTGCGGCGATTTTCGCGTCGCGTTCCAGGACGCGGGCTTCTTGTTCGGCGCGCCGCGATTGATCGACCAACACGGTCGCGGCGA
Source organism: Planctomycetota bacterium (assembly GCA_027622115.1). Classification (GTDB taxonomy): domain Bacteria; phylum Planctomycetota; class Planctomycetia; order Planctomycetales; family Planctomycetaceae; genus JAQBZS01. The sequence goes on from JAQBZS010000290.1 coordinate 6,104, forward strand.
TCGAGATCAACGTGATTGCGAGCAGAGCCACCGCGACGGACGCGACCAACGACTTGTGTTGCTTGACCCAACGCTCGGCGCGAGTCCACCACGGCTCGGGCCACGCCGTCACGGGTTCGCCGGCCAGCCAGCGGTTGACTTCCTCGCCCAACTCGCGCGCCGACTGGTAGCGATCATCGGGCTGGGCGGCGAGCGCCTTGAGGCACACGGCATTGAGCGCTGCCGGAATGTTGCGATCGACCGCACGCGGTTCTTCGTAGCGAGAGGCCACGGCGGCCGTCAGCAAGTCGTCGAGATCCTTGCCTTGAATCGGGGCTCGACCGGTGAGAATCTCGTACAGGATCGCGCCCATCGAATAAATGTCCGCCCGCTGATCGAGATCGGCCAGTTCGCCGCGAGCCTGTTCCGGCGACATGTAGGCCGGTGTGCCCAACACGGTCCCGGACATCGTCTGATTCGGTTGACTGCTCACCGACGCGCGAATCGCGCTGGAAAGCAGTGCCGTTTCCGCGTCATCGGAATCCGCCGTCGATGCCGACGCGTTCTCGTTCCGGTCCATGACTTTCGCGAGACCCCAGTCCACGAGAATCGCTTCGCCGAAGCCTCCGACCATGACGTTGAGCGGTTTGAGATCGCGGTGCAACACGCGATGCTGGTGGGCGTATTCCAGAGCCTGGCAGACATCGACAAAGATGTTGAGCAGTCGATTGAACTCCACGCCGCGAACCGGATCGTGTTGAGTTAACGCGTGAAATCCGGCGATCACGTCGGACAGCGTGTTCCCTTCCAGCAGTTTCATGGAATAGAACGGACAGCCGTTGGGTTTCACACCGACGTCATACACAGGGACGATTCCCGGATGTTCCAACTGACCGGTGACTTGAGCTTCCGCAAGAAAGCGCTGCACCATGGATTTGGAACGCAAACCGTTCGGCAACAATTCTTTCACGGCGACTTGGCGGTCGAGGTTGCGATCGCGGACCAACCACACGGCACCCAAGCCGCCGCGTGCAAATTCTTTCTCCCACTCGTAGCGCTGTTCGGGGTCTGCGGAGAGTTGGTCCCAGCGATTCTCGGGTTCCCGTGTTGATCGACCAGCAGCGCGATGCGGTGGCGTTTGCGGTTGTGTGGTCCGAGCTGGTTTGGTGTCCGGTAGACCGGGAATCGTCCCTTCCAGATCAACGTGCGGGGCAGTGTTCGGGGCGGCAGCGGCCAAGCCGGGAAATTCCCCCGTCGCGTTTGCCGGATCGAACATGGTCTCGGACGGAGCCTCGGCGACCGGCGGCAGCACGCCGGTTTCGTCGGGATCGATGTATCCGGTTTCGGGTGCTTGAGTCCCGGCCTGGCGAGCTTGGGTTGCAACCATCAAGAGTTGGCGATGTTGAGCCTCAGTAATGAAGCCACGCGCCAGCATCACGGCACTGGCCGATGCGTTTGATGTTTGCGCCAACTCGTGGGTAACCACATCCGCCTGATTCGCGTTGATCATCCGTTGTTGCAGTGCGAACGCCACGGTATTGGTTTCGCGCGAAATGGGCACGACTGAATCCTTGAGCTGAGCGTCGAATCAAATCTTGCTCCCTGCGAACTCGGCTGAGTGCTTTGCGTTATGCGATTGGCAACTCACGCTCAAATGCCTTGGTAGACTTGCATGTTACGGCCACTCGAAGCAATTCCGACAATCGATCCGTGTCCGAGATTTGCTTGAGCCGTAAGCCGAGTTCCTCCGAGACCGCCCCAAAGCGAAATCCCATCACGGAGATGATGTCCTCGATCTTGCCTTCGATTTTGCCTTTGATTCTGCCTTCATCCATTAGTTCCTTGATCAGCGGCGTTTCGATTAACACGTTTCGGTCTCCCAAAATCTTCAAGGCGGATTTGTCGTCAAACCTCAGGTTATTCTCGCCGCGCCAAATACTGGCATTTTCGAGTTTCGTCAAACCGGCAATAATTGCCGGAAGGTG
>JAQBZS010000291.1 GCA_027622115.1 Planctomycetota bacterium
ACCGCTGTAGGCGAACTTTCCGTTCTTCCAGCTCGATACGTACATGCGACCGCTGCCGTCTACGTCGATGTCGGTTGGGCGAGGAATCTTGAGAAACACGTCTTGGCTGGGAGCGAAAGTAGGACCGACTGCCGGGTTGTTGTGACGATAGACCTCGGAGCGACCCCAATCACACGAATAGAACGCGTTGGCAAACGGTTCGGGCCAGCGGAGTTCGTGCAGAAACATCGTGCCGCAACCGGAACCACCGCCGTAGTCCTTCATCGGTGGCAGCATCTCGTCGGCGAAGTTCTTGTAGAGCGACGGATATCCGTATTGGCCGCTTTGCAGAATGTGGCTGGTGCGAATGTCCCAACCGCCGCCATCGTTCGTGTTGTCTCGCGTGAAGACGTTCATGTACGGGTCGATGCTCACGTCCAAGATGTTCCGCAGACCCCATGCGAAAACTTCCATCTCCGTTCCATCGGGTCGGATCCGAACGATGCCGCCACCGCGTTTGGCCAGCTTGGTGCCGTCCTTGCCCACGGCGTTCGTGAAGCCGAAGTCGCCGACCGCGATGTAGATCCAACCGTCGATGCCCATGCGAATGCCGTTGGTGGTGTGGTCGGCTCCTCGTCGATTGACTTCGTCCGTGCTGATGCCGGTGATCAGCGTTTCGTGCTTGTCGGCGACGCCGTCCAAATCGGTGTCCGTGTACAACGTGAGGAACGGCGGATGCAGCACCCAGAGTTGGCCGTTGTCGTAAATGAGCCCGCGCGGGTGATCCATCTTGGCGAAGACGTTGACCTGATCGGCTTGGCCGTCGCCATCCGTGTCGATGCAGCGCAGCACCTTGCCTCGGCCCTTTTCCTTGCCGAGCGATCCCTGCTCGTCCACGCCCACAAAGACTTCGCCCGTGGCCGCCGCCGTCAAACACACCGGGTAGTTCACCGTTGGCGGCGAGCCGAACATCGTGACGTTGAACTCGGGCGGAGCCAGCACATCGGCGACGGTCGCCGTCGGGCCGCCGTTGTTGGCCGCTTGCGTGACCGACTTGGGCAACTCGGGCAGATCACCAGCGTACGCTTCGAACTCCCAAAAGCTGGACCAGAACCGGCCCTTCGAACCGTGGTAATTGACCCGGACATACCGAGCCTGCCGTGCGTCGAACGTGTGTGCCACGATTCTGCCGGGTTTCTCGTTCTCGGTGGCATCGACGAGCAGGTCCCATTTCCGGTTGTCCAACGATGTCTCGACCGAGTAGCGATACGTGGTGCCATCCTTCTCCCAATGGATGCGGAGTGACTTCATGGCTGCGGGCTGTTCGAAATCCACGGTCCAACTCTCGCCGGATTGCGCACCACCCGCCGCACACCAGCGCGTTCCCAAGTCACCGTCCACGGCGTTCTTGGCGAAATTGTTCTTGCCCGTCTCTTCGCTGCCGGCCTTCGTCGGCTTGCCGAGCGCCAGATTTCCTTCGCCGCAGCACTTGCCGCCGGTTGAACCGAGCGTCTTCGTTCCGCCGCCCGAGATCGCCGCGGTGGCGAGATCTCGAATGGCGTTGTTCGTGTCTTCGCTGGTCTTGATGATCGGCGTGTCTTCTCGGCCGACGGCCCACAACAGCCCGCGAGTCAGCATGTCGAGATACTGCGGTTCGACCATGGTTTCGTTGTAGTGGCCGACGGTGGTGGCGAAGACCCGCGTCTTGTTTTCCCCGTAGATGTTGGTCCACACGCAAGTTTGCGGCTTGGCGTCGGTCTTGCGTTTGGCTTGCCCGAGCGGCGTGGCGGTGTCGAACAATTTGATCGAGTGATACAGCTCGCCCTTGGGAGCGATCCACTGCTTGCCGAAACCCTGCATGATGGGGTGGTCGGGTTTGACGTTGTCCACGGTGTACGAGTAATGCGCTCCGTGCCCCGGCGACTGCACGCCGCAGAACTTGAACCATTCGTCCGATCCCGTGCGGTAACAGTGCATCGCACAGTGGATGAGAATGGCCGGCGTGCCGCGCTTGTGCGGCTTCAGAATCGTTTCGAGCCACGCGGGATCCTTCACATCCGAGAAGCATTCGTTGTGGATGACGATGTCAAACCCGTCCGCCCAGTTGGGGTCTTGGTAAAGCGGAATCTTGGTGTTCGTCGTGGTGCCGCCCTGTTGGACGATGGTCCAGACAACGTTGGCTCGTGCGGAAATGCCCTTGCTGATGATCTGCTTCTGCCGCGTGTAATCGTGGCAGCACCCACCAGTGACGAGCAAAGCACGAATGGGTTTGCCGACTTTCTTGGCATCATCCGCGGACAGGGTTCGAGTTTGAGTTGCCGCGAGGCAACCCCACACGGCAACAATCACAAGAATTCGATTCATGCTTCCAAGTCGTTTTGAAAAAGAGAGTTTCGAGGTTCAGGAAAGCGACCCCAGGTTATGTAACAGCCATTGGCATTGGTCAATCCATCGCACGACCAATTCGGCTGGACACCTTGAAGCATAAGCTGACGGGCAGCCTTACGTTCCGGCGTCACGGGAATCCGGCCTGGCGAGGTGCGATGGATTTTCGCACCTCAGACAACTCGATAAGAATAACCTACCCAACGAGCTTTGCTTCGCGGTCGTGCATCGCGATTTGAGCTTTCTAATGCGCCGTGTTTGATCGCGGGCAGAACAAGTTAGGGCTCGCGGAAGAAGAACAGCTACCGATGTGGCGCCTTAGCCTGCGGTTCCGTGGGTGGGTTATTCTTTTCGAGTTGCTTTTCCTTGCGAATTCCCAGCCATTCATTGTTCAAGGCCGTTCCCATGAGGCGATCCATGCAGACGAATTCTCGATCCGAGTGCTTTCGGCAGCGAGCAGCAATTCTGCTGGCCGCGACGATGACGTCGTTGGCTGCCACTTCAGTTCTCGCGGGAGACGACGAAGGCACAACAGTCGATCGCCATTCGAAGCTTCCGTTTCGGACGCTCTTCGTCACTCGATCGCTGGGTCACGAGCGGCTCATGCCGTACCTCGAAACCGCGCGTCCCGAGATCGTTCAGATCGGCAATTACGGGGCCATGTTTCACGGGTACGCCGACAATCCCAGGTCCGCCAAGACACCGATGATGCTGCCCGTCGTCGGTGAACGAGCCGCGTTGGAATTCCAGCGGAAACTCAACGCGGAAGTTCACAAGCTCGGGCTGAAGGTTGTCGGGCATTTCCGTTTGGCCAAGGTCATGGCCGACTGGCAAGAACAAACCGGCTTCGTCGAGTACTACAACAAACGCTGGCCCACGGACTTGCTCGGTCCAAAGCCGCATCCGCAACTGATTGAACTGTTGCAGCGAGACGGCAGTGGCGCGCCGGTGCAGCTTTCCCGCTACGACAACGCGCAGTTGGCGCTGTGCCTGTCGAGTCCGCATGCACGCCAAATGCTCAAGCAGATGCTGAAGTGTGCGATCGACCACGGCATCGACGGCGTGATCACCACCTACAACTATCGCAGCGAATGCGCCTGCAATCATTGCCAGTCCGCCTTTAAGGAATGGCTGGCGACGCAACGCACGCCGGAACAATTGCGGACCACTTTGGGAATCAACAACCTCGAACAGCACAAATTCACGGCGCTTCCCGCACGGATTCCCGGCTATCCCGACGCAGAGAAATCGAACGACTTGGATTGGCTCGCCGCGACATGGGGGGCCGAACACTTCAAGCGAATGTTTGACGAAATCTTCCTCGACTACGGTCGATCTCTGCGGAAGGACTTGCTCGTCTCGCAATGGAATCACTTGAGCCACGTCAGCATCAGCGAGGAGCGCATGTTTCTGCCGCAGCCGAAGTGGGGTCGCGGTGAAGACTACTTTTGGTACTCGGGTGGCGCGGCGTTTGTCGGCAAAAACCTGAGCCTGACGGATGGCAAGGCCGGCGACGCGTGGCTGAGTTGTCTCTACGTCCGCGAACTCGCCGGTCGTAAACCCTTCGTCATGGGCAAGTACGACCGCATCCGTTTGGCGGCGAGCATGGCGGAAGGTTTCGCCACGGGCGGTTTGGGAATGGGACGCTACATGCGCTTCGAGGATCCCGTTGGTTTCGAAGTCCTGGCTCGCTACACGAATTTCATGCACACGCATCGCGAATTTTTCGACGGCACCGAACCGTTCGCCGACGCGGCACTCGTGCTGCCGCGGCAGAGTGTGTGGAATCGCAGACCGGATGCGTTGAACGAGTTCCGCTCTCTTGGGCAGTCGCTCGTCGAAAGCCGAGTGCTCCTCGACGTTGTGGCTGATGAAGCGCTGACCCCCGAACGTCTCGCGAATTATCCGGCGGTGATTTTGCCCAACGTCGTGGCTCTTTCCGACAAACAGCTCATGGCCGTTCGCGAATACTCGGCGAAGGGCGGACTCGTGCTCGTCCGCGGCGAAACGGCCGTGATGGATGAATACGGCGTGCGACGCCAGGACTCGGCAATCAAAGCGGCAGTCACGATTGCCGACGACCCGCCGAAAGTGGCAGCCGCAGCCATCGTGAAACGATTGCAGTCGACGGGGGCCAGTGAGATTGAAGCCCCGTGGACCGTTCGAGGTGCCGCCTACACACAACCCGGGCGAGTTGTGTTGCATCTGGTCAATTACGACCGCGACGAAACTCCGAACAAGCAACTGACCGGCCCCGAACTCGAACGCCCGAAGGCGGTGGACAACGTTTCGGTCAGACTCCGTTTACCGGTCGGAAAAACGGCGACCACGGTCACGCTGCTCAGCCCCGATGGGGTTCTGCTTCGCAAACTCGAACATCGGCATCAGGACGGGCGAGTGCTCTTCACTGTTCCGCGCGTCGTGGTGTATGCGGTCGTCGCCATCAGTCTCGATTGAAGACGATTAATCGGTCGGATCGGACGGATCAGTCCGATCCATTGCCCGAGTTGGGTATGTTCCCGCCTTCTTGCTTTAATTCCGGCGAACACCCGTGGCGCGACTGGGGCGTGCCGCGTTTTGCGGAGTGCTCTGCTCCCCGTCTTTCACACCGGAACTGCCTTTCAGCGCTCCGCTGATGCCGATGAGTTCCGGATGCCGTGCGATCTTGTCACTGAAGACGCGTAGGTCCCGGATGGTCGGTTCGAGATTCTGCAACAACAATGCCAGTGACTCGGCCGACATGTTGAGATTGCGGTACAGCGCCGGATCCGAAATCAACTTCTTGAGCGAACCGTCCTTCGTGGCCACCAACTTGCTGAAGCCTGCCAAGTTCGACGTGATGGTTTCCATGTTGCTCAGCGATGCGTCCAGCTTCGCGACGATCGATTCGCTCTTCTTGGCCAACGGTTCGGTGGCGTCGCTGAGGTGGCTCAAGTTCTGATCGACTTTTACCACGGCCTGCCGCACAACGAGCACGGTTTCGCGAGTCTCCTGCACCAACCGCGGCAGAGCTTCCAGTGTCTTCGCCAAGTTTTCCTGGTGCTTCGGGTCGCCGAGTACCTTGTTCGCCTGAGACAGCGTTTCGTTGGCGGTCTTCATCGTCGACGTAAATTGGCTCAACGATTCCGCCGTTCGCTCCAAGACGCCGGACATCGAGCCGTGATTGGTTTCCATCAACGAATTCAAGTTCCGTCCGACGTTCTGCCATTCGAGGCTCGTCGCGGCGAACGATCCGAGCGTCACCGACATCTGTTGTTCCATTTTCCGCACCATTTCGGCGGTGTTGAGTGGCACATCGCCTTCCATCAGCGAGCCCGGCTTCAACAGCGAATCGCTGCTGCCCGGACCGATTTCAATGGCCGCGTCACCAAGTAGGCCGCGGCTGATGACGGCTCGCGAATCGTCTCGGATGCGGTATTTCTCCTGGATCTGGGCAATGACCAGCACGCCGCCGCGTTCCGGATCCAAGCGGACTTGATGGACATCGCCGATCGGGATGCCGTTCATCCGCACTTCGCTGGACTTGTGGATTCCAGTCGCGGATTCGAAATGAATGGCCACGCTGTATTGCTTGCGCCAAATGGAATCCAACTTGCCGAATTGGAACACCATCACCGCCGCCAGGATGACTGAAACAATCACGAACATCCCAACGCGAAATCTCAACTGTCGTTCATCGAGTTGATTAGACATCCGTGTCCTCAAGTCCTCGGCATCGTTTGTAAGTGTTCGAGTGGATTGCGATTCGCAATTTACGCAGCGGATGGTGTCGCCGAATCTCTGACCGTCTGCTTGCGTTGCAGGGACAATTCGTCCATGCGGTCTCCCGCTTCGCCGCGAATGAATTGCGAGACTCGTGGGTTATTGGACTGGAATGCTTCGGCGCGGGTGCCGGAGAAAACCACTTGCGATTCATCCGGCTCCAGACGAGCCAGCGGGTACAGCATGATCACGTTGTCGGCCACTTTTTCGACCGTTCGCATTTCGTGCGTGACGACCACGCTGGTCACCGGTCGCCGAACACGCGTTTGCACGATGAGTTCGTTGATGACGTCCGTCATGATCGGATCGAGCCCCGTTGTCGGCTCGTCATAGAACATGATGTCGGGAGACATGGCCAATGCGCGGGCGAGTCCGACGCGTTTCTTCATGCCGCCGGACAATTCCGCCGGCTTCTGGCGACACACGTTTTTTCGCAGGCCGACTTCTTGAAGTCGCTCAAACACGATGTCCTGGATTTGGCTGTGTGGCAGATCGGTGTTTTGACGCAGTCCGAACGCCACGTTGTCGAAAATGTTGAGGCTGTCGAACAACGCGGCTCCCTGAAACAGATAACCGAACCTCAGTCGCTGACGGTTTCGTTCTTGCTCGTTCAGCGACCACGCATCTTGGCCGTCCCAGAGAATCCGACCACTCGTCGGTTCCATCAACGCCATCATGAGTTTGAGCGAAACGCTTTTTCCGCAACCGCTTTCGCCGATCAGCACCAGCGTTTCGCCGCGTCGAACGCTGAACGACACATCGCGCAGCACGCTCTGTTCGCCGAACGATCGCGAGATCGCGCGGAATTCAATCAGGACTTCTCCGAGTGAACTTGTCATGGGTTGAGCTGGCTACATCGAGAGCACGGCGTTCGGCCAAAGCACGAAGTACAAGTTGGCGAAGAACACGCCGAGGAAAAAATCGAGGATGAGAATCACAACGAACGACCACACGAAGGCCTCGGTCGCGGCACGTCCCACGCCCTCCGCCCCCGCACCACAGTGGAATCCGCGATGGCACGAAATCAACGCGATGGCCCCGCCGAAGAAGATGCTTTTCGTGAAACCGGTGAAGATGTCGTAGGGGCCGACATAATTGAGCGCGTGATGCCAATAGTCGTAACTGTCCAGCCCCAGTGACTGCGTACAAAACAGCCAGCCACCGAGAATCCCGATCGCGTCCGCAAACACGGTCAGAATGGGGATCAGCAGAAAGCAGGCGAGAAACCTCGGCACCACCAAGTATCGCAACGGATTGGCACCCAGCGCGCGGAGCGCGTCGATCTGTTCGGTGACTCGCATCGTGCCGAGTTCCGCAGCCATGGAACTGCCGACTCGCCCGGCCAGCATGGTAGCGGCAAGCACCGGGCCGAGTTCCGACACGAGCGTCATTGTGATGACCGCCCCCAGTCGGCTTTCGAGATGAAACGAGCGAAACTGAGCGTACGTCTGCACGGCCAGCACCATGCCGATAAATCCGCCGGTAATCAGCACGACGACCAGACTCTGCACGCCGATTTGATAGAAGGTGGGCAGCAGCACGGACGCGCGCGGCCAGCGGCTGAACAGCCACCGCAGCGATCGGATCGAGAACACGCCGAGGTTCCCAATATTATCGATCGCCGACAGCGACGTGCCGCCGAGCGCTCCGATCACACCGTCCTTGGTAAGTGCTTCAGTGGTCATTCCATCGGCCACAGCGCGGGGAGATTCCAGAATTCAACGGTGGGGAGAGTAGTAGAAGCGGAATCCTGGATCGAGGCCACTTCAAACGCGACGTGAATGTGACTTCTCAATAAGTGGTGGTGTAATCCGACCTTGGCACGGGCAGATCCGGATCGTCTTGTCCATGGGGCTTCGAGCAGTAGATTCAACATCGCACTTCTCCTAAGTTCGAGTTTGTCACTTTCCGGGGTCGGGTTTACGTCTTTCAGATTTG
>JAQBZS010000292.1 GCA_027622115.1 Planctomycetota bacterium
ACAGCGAGCTCATCAAGACGTCGCGCGGTTCCAAATCGTTTCGCGTGGTGGCGACCGCGACGGTGACGCCCGACTCCCCGGCGGCGAACCAACCGAACGAATTCGTCCGTTCCGATGAACACGACGCCGTCATCGGCGATCTGGCCGTCGTCCTTCGGCGGACCCACTTGAGACAATCGATCCACCGAAACCGGCCTGCTCAATGCGTGGCTTCAAGGTGGACCGCCCCTGGCTTGGTCGACTCAGGAACTCGCCGAAGCGTACTCCTCGGTTTCGGTTGCCGATGGCTGCCGAATTTGCCGAATTCTTGATGAAGACAACGGAATCTGAACGGGACGGATTCGTTTTCAATCCTTCACCGCGTCGACCAGGGGACGCAAACCGGGCGATACCGGATGGACACGGCTTCTTCGATCATTTGCGACATCGGAAGGCGGCGGGCGTCAAAGTGGCCGACAAGAGTGCCAAGGTCAAATGCGCTTCCGCTCATGACTTCCTGCGGGCTTTCGGCTTCCGCTGGGCAATGCGAGGATGTCGCCCATCCTTCAACAAATGTTGCGCCACGAGATCTTCACAACGACAATGGAATCGTACGTGGGACGGAATGCCGAAGCGGAGGCGGATGAGACTTGGAACGCGATTTTCAAATCATCCGACGGCGGTTTTGCTAACACGGGCGAAATACCGCAAGACACTGTGTCCGTCGATTGTTCGTAAACCCTTGCACGTTCACGGCTTCTGAAGAGCCACCGGGGGGACTTGAACCCTCAACCTATGCATTACGAATGCATCGCTCTGCCAATTGAGCTACGGCGGCTTGAAAACCAACTCGAATTGCTGGTCAACATCCTCGGGAGATTATCGGAAGACTGATGTTGCCTCAAGACATCTCCTCGGCTGGATCGAAAGTGGGATGCAAGTTGGGGCGCGGATCGACGACTGAATGGTTTCGAACAGATTTTCTCGTCATCCGCTCCGGGAAGAATGTGGTGCGGTATCGGTTGTTCGGAGAAACTTGTCACCAAATCACCGTTCGGACGATTTTGGCTTGGACTTCAGGCGGACGCGGTTCATGGTGGTCACCACGTACTCGCCCAGCTCAGCGCCGGGTTGAGTGTCGATGAACTGCATCTTGGGCAGCGGCGGTTGGGTGTCGTGGTCAGAGATGGCTTGAAACTGCGGGCAGCCGAAGCGGCCCACGGGCTTCTCCGGAATTTGGCCGATCACTTCACTGTCGCCGGTCCGGTCGTGGCTGAGTAGCGGACTTCGAAGATCGTCCCGTCCGTGGCGGTTCGCTGCGATGACGTCACTTGCGAGCCTTCACAATCAACGGCTCAATTTTCGCATCGAGTTCAGCGACCTTGGCGACGGCGTCCACGATCGGCAATCCGGTTTTGACTCCGGGACGCTTGTGACCAACCGCGCTCAGCCACGCATCGTGGACGATTCGCGTGCGTTGCATGACCAGGCCGAGCAATTCAGCACTGGGTTCCGCGGATGACTCGATACCCCACGCATGCAGGATGGTTTCACCCATCAGTCTATGACCGGCGGCGTTCGGATGAATCCCGTCCGGAGCCAACGTGAATTTCGGATTCTGTTTTCGCTCGGCCGCGAGTCGTTCGGTAATCGGCGTGTGAATGTCGATGACCATATCGACACGGTCTTTCTGCTGCATGATCCACTTGCCGTAGCGGGCCAGGACGTCGTCGTAGTTCTCGTACATGGCGAAATAGGCGTATTTCTTTTCGCCCGCAGGCTTGAGATTCCCTTTGTCTCGGATGGGAACCGGGTCGAACGGCGGCGGCGTCAGCAGTACGAGTTTGGCGTTCGCGTCATGAACCTTTTTGATGATGCGATTCACGCCGTCCTGATAGGCCTTGAACCGCTCCTCGCCGAACGGGTAGTAGATGCCGTCGTTCATCCCGTAGCACGACACGACGACATCGGGTTTGATTTGTTGGAGTGCCCGGTCGAGTCGTTCGTGGATATCCGGCCGCGGAAACGGGTGATCCGGTTCGGACAGACCGCTGCAGGTCTCGCTGCTGAGTCCGATGCCGATGATTTCCGGCAACGGCTCGACGCCCTGCAAGCGAAGTTGTGCATCGATCCACGCCACGTATTGGCCGGAATGCGTGATGGAATCTCCGATGAACAGGATGCGTTTGGCGTGTACGGGAAACTGCAATTCGGCCGATGCCGGCAGCGCGACTCCCATCCATGCGACACACAGCAAGCCGCAGATCGCGACTCGACGACTTTGATCACGCCCGTTCGTCATCGTGGGTACTCCAGTTTTTGTATCACTGCCCGAGATAGCGTTTGAGCCGGTCGTCCCATTCGGGTCGATTGATGACCTGCAAAATGGCCTGGTTCAGCTTTTCGCGCAACGGCGAATCACTTTGGACTCCAAACGCATAATCTTGTCGCTCGAAGATGCGGGGTAAGACTTGCACGGTTCCGGCATACTCGTTGAACGCCAGGAATTTGAGCATCGCGCCGTCATACACCACCGCGTCGACTCGCCGTTCCCGCAATTCGTCGAGTGCTTCACGAACCGTCTCGAAAGATGAGCGAGGAATGAATCGATCCTTCAAGTAATCCTCGCTTGTCGAACCACTGACGGTGGCCACGCGAACGCGCCGCAGGTCACTCGGTCCGTCGACAATGCTTTCGAGTTCCGTCACCGTCAAGGCCGAAGTGACCGACGCCGTGAAGGCGGAAATCAGCAAGATCGCGGAAAACATCCAGATCACCGCCACGATTCGACCTGCGGGAGTCTTGGGTGCTTTATCGCCATAACCGACGGTGGTCATCGTCACCGCCGCCCACCAGATTCCCGAAGCTGAACCTTTGAGCCAATGGCCACCAAAGTCGCTGGGATTTTTGCGTCGCTCAAAGAGGAACACCAGAAACCCCGCGACGAACAGCATCACAAGCATCGCACCGACGACTTCGAGGAATGCGATCGAAAAGACTTTCTTCAAAGCCGCGCTCCAGCGTCGTTGTCCTCAATTCGAGACGGCAATTCCCAGCCCGGAATTGTAATAGCCGTGTGTGAAGTCCATGACTTTTTCGCGGTTGTGTGTCATCGTCATGGCGGCGACGCCCACGTCCACGGTCTTGTCTTCCCGCCCGCGCACGATGTCGGGCAACTTCATTTCGATGAATTCGTAGTCGGTTCCCTCTTCCATTTTGAGGACCGCCGCCACCTCGCGCCACAGTTCAATACTGATGCCGGTCCACAGGCCGTTGGCATCGCGCATGGCAAACGGCGTGGCGTCTTTCGTGGCAATTCTGAGCGGGCGGCCCGACTCCTGACCCGAAACCCCATTCAAACCGCAGAACAATATCGCCGCAGCGAGAAAGCCAGCTTTGGTCGAAAAAAAACAATGGCGTGCGACCGAATTCGCTGCGTCCGTGCAAACTTGCATGATGAGCCTCTCGATTCCGTGAACGGCAAACGCGTTGTTTACCAGAGGCGGACACGGGGAAGAATACGCATCCGCCGTTCGTCATCCATCGTGTTGTCCAAAGAGTGGTGGAGCATCGTCAGTCTCAGTACCAACATTGCGAACACCCCAACATTCGCTCGGCGTCCTGGCGATGATTCGCGCCGAACACCACGCATAAAGCGGGATCATCGCGATCGGCCCCAACAGGAATAGCCCGAAGGCAAGCACGGACGACACAAGATCGATGTCGTTCGGATTATCGCCACCGACCACAAGCATGAGTGAAATGGAAGCCAACCCCAACATCGGAAACACCAAGGACGTGAATCGTTTTCAAGTTCCCACACGGTCACCATTCGATGTCATCGAAGGAAACCGCGAGCGTACGGGGCAGCGAAATTGCCGAATTGCCGGTTGTTCGATCCATACGGGGATCCCGATCCGTTTCCGATGATCGCACCGACACCACCCACGACGCCGGCGGCTCCACCCGTGTTTGCACCGAATTGATTGGCGATGTACAGACCTGTCGCCACCTTGTTCAAAGTGTTGGCCGTTTGTTGCCGCTGTTGGTGTTGTGAGTATTGATGCTGGTCATGGTAGGCGTACGTGTTAAGTGGAATCTGACGTTGTTGTTGAAAGTCACGTACAAAGAAGGCTCGCTGTGCCGGTGTAAGCTCTCGGGGGAGACTGCTGAATCTCACAAAGCCGTTGACGTCAATCTGTTCCAGCTTTCCAGTCTGCGAATTGTTGCGAGTGACCGATGTGATCCACGCCCAATCCATGTCCACTCCGTTCGCCGACTTCGTACTCATTAATTGCTGGACTTCCAGAATGTCGCCCTGATGGATCACGGCGGTTGTTTTCGATTCCACCCTGGCGGCGATCGATTCACCCGACGGATACGGCACTTGGACTGTCTGACCCGCTTTTTGGAAATCGTTGATCGCCGCTTTCAAATTGCCCGAAAGTTGGAAGGACATCCCTCGCAAGTGGTACGCATTCTTGAATTCCGGGTCGTGTTTGATCGCGTTCGTACACAGCTTGATCACGGCCGGTAAATCGCCGCGTCCGAGTGCGCTGACCGCTTGTGAATAGTACTGACGAGCCTGCTGGTGCATGGCCAACGTCAAATCATCTCGTTTCTCAACGGTTGCGGATGCCAAGATCAACTTCCGCTCCGGCGGCACCCTCGCGATTTCCACGCGGGCGGTTGACTCGTTGACTCGCCACGGTTGCTGCGCCCAGCCATGTTGTTCGACCGACCGCACCTGAGTCCGTTCGGCTGCGTATTCGAAGAGTTCATCGGGCGTGATCATGCCGTCGCGGTTGCCTTCGACCTTGTAATCGGCCGATCCATTCAACCCTTCACAGACATAATGCATGAAGACTCCCTGCTTCAACTGTTCGTCTTCGATCGAGATCTGACCGGCTAAGCAACTGGCCATGACAATCAAGCCTTGCGGCAATTCGCTCTTTTCCGCTCGGATGCTGCTCAGGCTGCCAAGCAAATCGAATTGGCCCATTACGTCGGGCAGCAATTCGTTGCGGCAAGCATCCATCACGATCATTTTGACCGCGGCCGGCGAGCTATTCAGCGTGAACAACACGTTGCTGATCGGCAGAGTCGATGTCTTCCACACGTCGAGATTCGTATCCCGCACGCAGAGGTAACTCCGGCCGTCCACGTTGATGCCGTGCCCGCTAAAACTGATCAACAGTGTGTCGCCCGCGTCGCACTTTTCTTCCGCGAGGATGGAGAGTTCGCGTTCAATGTTGTTTTTGGTCGGTAACAGCGATCTGTCTTTTGCCTGATCGCTCAGCACGATGACGTGGTCTTCGGCAAAGCCCGCGGCGATCAACGAAGCACGCAAGGCGTTGACGTCATCGACGCAATATTTCAGGTCCGACATCCGGTCGTATCTATTGATGCCGATCAGGAGAGCCCATTGATCCTCGGCCTTCGTGGCGGCGGAGCCGCGCGTCGGTACACAGTAGATCGCTACAGCGAGAACAATAAGTTTCGGAATCAAGTTGGACATGAGTGTGCTCCTAAAATGAGGTTTGTTATTCGACGACGTGGTTCGAACAAGCGTACCAACCGATTCGCGGTTCTCATGCCGTTTGTCGAACTGTGCCCTGGGGATTACGGTCCAGGCTATATGCTGTCACCGCCTCGCGATTGTTATGCCGTTCTTGAAGAACTATCGTTCTTGGTGGTAATGGATCGTGTATACGGCTTTGAGATCTTGGCGGTTGATCGTCCAGTCTCGGATAACCGAAAAATCTCTCGATCCGAATTCGCCGGCGCCGATCCCGATGGGTCCACCACCCGCCGCTCGGGCTCCTCGCGGCAATTCTCGATGCCCAAATACGGCGATCGTGATTTGGCCGACCTGATCGAGAAACCCGGATTGCCCCGCCAAAGAATCGCCAAGCGCGGTGGCTCGAAATCTGTAGCGGTCGAATTCGAATCGCGCGGCGTTTTTGGACGTGCGTGGGAAAAGCCAGCCGTCGATCTTCAGCGTGGATCCAGAAGGCAGCAGCCACGAGCGGGCTTCCCTCACAAGTTCAAGCACTTCGGGCGGCCGCACTCGATTCGCGGCGACGCCCTTCGTCAGTGGCGACAGCACGTTCAAACCATCGACCAGCACGACCGCCGCGAGACGTTCCTCACCCGGATGAACGTTTTGCAAGACGAGTTCAAATTCGTCGCCCTGTTGCAGGGCAAACCCGATTCGGCTTTCGTCGCTTGGATCGAGCGGCAGCAGCGACACAGCTTGCCGTTGTCCGTTGCGAATCCGATAGACCACCAGTTTGACGCACGTTGGATCTTGTCCCGGCAGCAATGGGTGCCGGCCTTGCGACAAGCGGTTGAGGCGGTTGACGATCTCCGGGACTGCCGGTCGTACGATCGTGGGCTCGTCCCGTTCAGGTTCTCGGCGAGGTTTTTGGCTCGGTTGTTTCATGGGCAACTTGGTCACCGCCGCCATGTCCACGGAACCTCCCAGGAGCGGCCAGAGATCCGCGTCGATCACAAGCGTCACGGTTGCTTGGCCGACCGTCGTGCCGCTCTTGAGTTCGATCAGCCGGCACGACAAGACGAGTCGGTCGGGAGCGGATAATCTTCGCATTACTCCGGCCAGGAGAATGTCCGGGGCGTTGCCTCTCGCCGACAATTCGAGCAGCCGTTTCTGTACTTTCAAATCCTTGACTCCGAACGGACGATCGGCCCGAGCCAAGAGATCGGTCGTTTCGCTGCGATCCCGCACCGCGTAAGCATCGCTGGACGAGAGTTCGCGCAGCCTCGACTCGATGCGTTGAGCGACGAGTTGGCCGAGGCTTCCCAACGGACCTCGCAGCACAACTTCGTCACCCGTCTGATTCGCAAATTCGATAATGCCGACCTGCGTGGCGATTCGCCCGTCTCCGCGATTGTGACGCAGCAAGTCATCGACAAGGTCCGCCAGCCTCTCCAACGCCAGCGTGGCCGATTCCGCTCGCAACGTGAGTTTCGGGTTCTCCAGAGCATTGCCGCCCATGAACCGCACCGGCTTTTGGGCGAACTGCTTTGGATTTGTCGACGATCGGCACAGCATTTGTGCGGTTTCCGGGACTCGGGCCTGCACAAAGTTGAAGAGTTCATCCAGGCTGACGTGCGCGTCACCGTCGGCATCGGCCGCGCCCTCCATGCCGCGAGTCAACCAATACGTAAACACGCCGTGACGCTTTGCCGGCCACTCCAAGCTCCGCTGTTGGCCGTCGCAACTCACGATGGAATAGAACGCCGGTCGGTTCTGAAGATAGGCTTGAGTCGACATTCGATTCAGGCCGTCGGTCACCGTGGCCCATTCATTCTCGTTGCCGGCGTAACACGCATCCAAAAACACGATGCGTCGGCGAGCCGCGCATTGTTGCAGTTGATCGTGAATCCACTGCACCTGAATTCCGGTTTGCCCCAAACGAAGCGGGTCACAATCCTGCGGGGCCAGATAGGAATGCCCATCGCCGCCCAGAAACCCGTGCCCGGAGAAGTAGAAAATCACATCGTCGTCGGCTTGTACTTGCGACAGAATCTCTGGAATCCGCTTGCGGAGCACTTCGCGCGTCGGGCGTTCTATGCCGACGGCTCGTTGCACAAACACACGCAGCAGGCGGTCGTCGCGAATGTTGTTGCTCTCGACCAGTGTGCGAGCCATCCGCAATGCGTCGGCTCCGCAATACTTCAACTGATCCTGCGAAGACAGCTTCGAATAGTTGTCGACGCCGATCACGATCGCCCAAGTGGCCGCGTTGAGCGGTTCGGCTATGGCGACGATCAATAGGGCAACTTTGAACGACAGGTGTAATTTCATCGAATTACTCCGTACACGCCGCGTGGCCGTGCGAGTTAGTTGGATATCGCCACATTGAACACAACATTATTTCTCGGTCGATCCTTAGTGTATAGCGCCACTTTGGCGTTCGCTCGTACTACAACTCTGCGATTTGTTGTTTTCTTGCGCGCATTTTTGAGTAGTGGAGTTCGCCAGATATCGGTTCTTCCGTTTCTGGGTGTGAATGCCGAGGTTTGTTGTAGGACGGGCACTCCACTCCTGCCCGTC
>JAQBZS010000293.1 GCA_027622115.1 Planctomycetota bacterium
AGGCAACCAAGGCGGTTAGGCCCGAAGGGCCGACACAATCAATCCAACACATACTCTGGGTCATATTCCGCTTTATGTTGGCGTGGTCGAGCATGGGACGTTCGGTAGCAGTCAGTCATTGCTCCACTGACACAGGCAGGGTCAGTGGTGGACGGCATCACCTCTGTTGTCTTCTGTTCCAAATACGCGCAAGAAAACAAGAAATCTCAGAGGGAACCTCAAAAACGGGACTGGCTCCGATCGAATTGCTTTTTCTCTCGGGATCCAGGGGAATTCGATCGGTGCCTGTCCCGTTTTTAGGTTCCCCAGAGTCTTAGAACGACCGAATTCGGAGCAATCACAATACGGGGGGTACGCACCACTTGGCCGTTTGCCTTTGGCCCGAAAGATCCAAAGCCCGCGATTCGCGCATACAAAAAGCCCTCCGAGAATCTCCCGAAGGGCTTGGCGTTTCATGCGAACCGCACGACCGAACTAGATCACAACGGTCCGACCGGGCACCGCAACCGGATACTTACCGTCTTCATCTGGAAGAACCGGCGGTGCCGCATCCCAAGCGAATTCTTTCGGCATCAGGCTGATCTTCGAATTCAACGCCTTCTCCATTTCGACGATTTTGCCGGAATACGTCGCCATGCGTCCCAGAATCGAAGTCATCGTACTCATCGCGCCGTACTCACCTTCGTTGTACGGGGTGTCGTTGCGGACTGCCGCGAACAGATCGTCGTGCTCGACCTGGTAAGGATTCGGCTTCGGCCCTGCGTACTTCCAATTCTTCGCCGCAGTGATCGCGGCTCCGGAAATGTCGCACGTGCCCTTCGATCCGGCCGCGTGCTCGCTCACGCTTCTCCAGCAATCCGGAATGTGGCGACATTGGCTGAACATCCGAGTGCCGTCCGCATACTCGAACTCAACGGCATGGTGATCAAAGATTTGACCGTTTTCGCGACCCTTCCGAACTTCTCGCCCACCCATGCCGTTGGCCCTCACGGGGAAGCCGTCCTTGAGCCAGTTGCAGACGTCGAGATTGTGGATGTGCTGTTCGCAGATGTGATCGCCGCACAGCCAATTGAAGTAGTACCAATTCCGCATTTGGTATTCCATTTCCGTTTGCTCCGGCAATCGCTCGCGAACCCACACGCCCGCACCGTTCCAATAGCACCGCATGGCGATAATGTCGCCGATGGCTCCGTCCTTGAGCCGGTTCATGGTTTCTAGATACTTCACCTCGTGATGCCGCTGGAGACCGACGCCGATCTTGAGATTCTTCTTCTTGGCGACTTCCACGGCGGCCAGCACTTTACGGACGCCGGGTGCATCGGTGGCAACGGGTTTTTCCATGAACACGTGCTTGCCGGCCGCGATTGCAGCCTCGACATGAATCGGTCGGAAGCCCGGAGGCGTGGCCAGAATGATCAGGTCGATGCCGCTATTGATGACGTTCTTATACCCATCAAATCCGACAAATTTGTGATCGTTGTCGACTGCCACGCGCTCTTTGAATCTGCGGCTGATTCCCCCGTGACACGATTCCATCCGATCGCTGAACGCGTCCGCCATCGCGACCAACTTCACGTTGCCGTCCGTGGACAACGCCTGACCCACAGCGGCGGTGCCGCGACCGCCGCAGCCGACCAGCCCAATCTTGATCGTGTCGTTGCCGCCGGCAAACGCCCCAACCGGAGTCGAAATGGCTCCAAGGACTCCCACACCCACCGCGGCCGTGGTGGTCGTCTTGAGGAAATCGCGTCGATTTGTGTTTTGGGTCTCGGGCATGGAAACGCTCCCAATGAAATGAAGAGTGATTGGAGAATGCTGGCGATGGGCAACAACGACTCGAAAAGGTACACGCGGCGTAAACGATCGGCAAACAACCGTGCGGGTTCTTGGCGGGGAGTCAATGGTTCCGACACTAAACCAAGCGCCGATCCCCCGATCCTTTGAGTCCAACGGGTTAAGTCCGACTCGGTCGTGCGGTTATGATTTGGATTCGCGGATGCGTGGTGCGGCAAGCAACGAGGTCGGAGATTGAAAATGCTCAGTTCATCGGAATCGGCCAAAGCTGCTCAGGACGTCGATCGGTCAGAGCAACCGGTCGATTCTCCCGAGCCACCCGAAGACAAATCGGGTTTGCACTCCGCGAAAGTCGGTGACTCGGTGGTGTTCTTCGATGGAGTCTGCGGACTTTGCAATCGATTCGTAAACTTCGTGCTCCCGCGAGACCGCCACGCGCGAATCCGGTTTTCACCGCTTCAAGGCACGCTGGCGAAAGATCTTGTGTCGGAAGCCGACCGCCTGAACCTGAATACCGTCGTGTATTGGAACGGCTCGATCGGCTATCGCAAATCGGCGGCGATCGTGCGAGTGTTGTGGAAACTCGGCGGAGTCTGGCGAGTCATCGCGGCAGTACTGTGGTGTGTCCCGTGGCCCATTCGCGACGTCGGGTACCTTCTGATATCCAAGTTTCGTTATCGACTCTTCGGTCAACTCGAAACGTGCCGCATTCCCACTCCCGGTGAGCGATCCCGGTTCTTGGATTGACCCCATGTCACTGAATTCGTCCACGTCGGTTCCCGATTCAACGCCCCCGGATTCGCAAAGCGAAACGGCAAACGCGCTCGTGAAGCCTCCAGCGAGCGAACCCCAATCGCGTCGGCAGCGACTCGCGGTTGGCGGGTTGTGCGTGGTTGCGTTCTTGTTCTTCTATGTTGCGTTGGCTGGACCGGTGGCCGCGATTCACCGCAAAGTCAAAGCCGAACCGGTCCGCGTGGTGATTGAAGTGGCCTTTGCACCCTTGGTGTTTCTCGTCAAACACGACGTGAAACCGTTTTCGCCGATGATCAAGTGGTACTTTGGCTTGTGGCGATGACTACGGCCAATCTGAACTTTGAAATCTCCCATTTCTCACATCGGATGCCACACCCCGAAACTCACGATAGCATGGCGAGTGATCTCCACGTGGACAGACCACCGATTCGAATGTCGACAGACTGAGTCGAAACCCATGCAAGACTTGAATTCTTTCCGAGCCCTTGGCGTTGTCGTCGCACTCACGATTGCACTGAGCGGGTTGCATGTCGATGCAGCCGAGCCACCGACGGATGAATCGCGGACCAAGGCGTTTCTGACGAAGCACTGCCTCTCGTGCCACGGTCCAGACACGCAGGAAAAGTCGGTCGCGTTTCACAAGCTCGACTTCGCCCGTCTGGCCGGAAAGGACGCGCATCTCTGGATCAAGGTCGTCGAGCAACTCAAGTTCGGACAAATGCCTCCGCCGGACGCGCCGCAGCCCGCGAGACTCGACGCTGAGCGGGTCGCGTCATGGATCCAAAGTCGGCTTGTCGAGGCCGGGCATGAGCTGGATGTGGATCACAAACTCGGCCAGCCGTCCTACGCCAACTTGCTCAACCACGAAAAGCTGTTCGATGGTTCGATCACAGGGCCGGCATTCAGCCCCCCTCGATTGTGGCGACTGCATCCGGAAGCGTATTCGCTATTCCTGGAGACTTTCGGGCGACAGCTTGCCGAAGGCGGGCCGCTCAGCAAGCCGTTCACCGTGGGCGACGGCAAAGGCGTGGCGAGCAACTATGCCGCGTTGTCACTTGCCGATTCAGCGACGCTGGGCCAACTGATGCTGAACTGCCGACAAATCGCGACTTGGCAAACGGTAGGTTTTAGGCGGCTCAAGAAGGACAACCGCACGAAAGAGATGGTCGAACGGATCTTCATCAATTCGCCACAGTCGTTTGCTGAGATCATCGCCAATCAAGACGCTCCCACCGACACGCAAATCGCTGCGGCAGTGAGTGAAGAGTTTGAGTTGGTCCTCAGTCGCCCACCTTCCGAAGATGAAGCGTCCGCGTATGGCGATCTGCTGAGGCGTTCGATCGAGATCGGCGGAAAAGCGAACGGACTGCACACGCTGGCGATGGCCGTGCTGCTGCGTCCGGACGCCATTTATCGCATGGAAGTGGGGCTCGGCAAAACGGACGAGCATGGGCGTCGGATGCTGTCGCCTTACGAACTTGCACATGCAATCGCGTATGCGTTGACGGATACGCCGCCCGATCAATTGCTGCTCGGACCACGCAAGCCGAACGATCGCAGTCAACGGCCCCAACCACCGTCGCTGATGGATTTGGCGGAGCGCGGCGAATTGAAGACTCGCGCGGACGTGCAACGGGTCGTCAATCAGATTTGGGAGAACGACCACATCGAACAGCCGCGGATCCTGCGGTTCTTCCAGGAGTTCTTCGGTTATCACGCGGCGGAGACGGTATTCAAAGGCGATCGCGCGAACCGGGCGTTTGTCACCAAGTTCCTCGTTAGTGATGCCGATCAATTCGTCCTGCATCACGTGGCCCGCGACCGCGATGTGCTCAAGGAATTGCTGACAACCGATCGCTACTTCGTGCAATGGCCGGGTTCGCGGCAAGAGTACGATCGACGCATTGATTCCATCACAAAGCGCAACAACAACAGCCAACGAAAAGACGTCAACTTCAAGTACTTTGTCGAACGCACCGCAAAGGGACTACACCCGATTCCGCAAGCGAATCCCACATGGCGTCAAACGGTGCGGTTCTACAACCTCGACGAACGCACGTGGGACTTTCCGCTTGAGCAACCGTTCGCGATGCCGCCGAAGGAACGCGTCGGCATCCTGACTCATCCCGCCTGGTTGGTCGCGTGGTCCGGGAACTTCGAGAACGACCCGATTCGACGTGGCAAGTGGATTCGCGAGCATCTTCTTGCGGGATCGATTCCCGAGATCCCCATCACGGTGAACGCTCAAGTTCCTGAGGATCCGCACAAGACTTTGCGTGATCGTTTGCAGGTCACGAGGAAGGAGTATTGCTGGCAATGTCATCAAAAGATGGAACCGCTGGGACTCCCATTCGAAGCCTTCACCGACTTCGGCCGCTTCCGCACCAAGGAAGGTCTCGGTCACACGCATGCGTTGGGAAATCCGAAAGAAACGGCTCCAGTCATCACCAGCGGCCAAATCATCAAGTCCGGCGACGCGTCGATTGACGGTGACGTCGCCGACGTTCGCGACTTGATGCATCGTCTGGCGAATTCGCCGCGCGTGCGTCAAAGCTTCGTGCGACACGCGTTCCGATACTGGATGGGCCGCAACGAAAAGCTCGGTGACTCGCCCACGTTGATTGCCGCCGACAAGGCGTACGTCGACAATGGCGGCAGCTTCAAATCGATGGTGATCGAATTACTTACGTCGGATTCGTTCCTCTGCCGAAAATAGAACCAAGCATGACACTTTCCAGACGTCAGGTTTTGCAACGAGCCTCCGTGCTGTCCGCGGGTGCCGCAATTTCGCCGTTGTTGGCTCCGTTTATGCAACGGGCTCGTGCGGAAGCCGACGGTGCCGCGCCGCCGCTGCGGTTCGTCTTCGTCGTGAAGAGCAGCGGACTCACCCCGGCCGAACTTGTGCCGCAGGAGATGACCGACGAGCGCGTGGTGGTCGGTGATGCGACCAATTCCGGCCCGAATTACCAGCAAGCCCTGCAATTGAAGCCGACGAACACGCTGATCGATCGACCGCTTGCCAAGTTGACCCTGCACGAATCAATGGCAGCGTTGGAACCGTTCAAGGATCGAGTCGCGATCGTGCAGGGGCTGTCCGGCAAGATGTGTCGCGGCGGTCACTCGAGTTGGTTCGGCGCGATGGGTTGTTATCGAGCGGGCGGTGAACACGATTCAGGAAACATCATCGGCCCGACGATCGACGCACTGCTGGCCAAGCACCAACCGAGCATTTTTCCGCACGTCGGTCTGACCACGCGCGGACGGTTGATGGGCGGCACGTCGATCGAAGACGGCGTCGTTTATCCGGGGCTCTCGGCCTGGTCGCGAAATCGACAAGTTCCATATCAGGCCACGCCGTTGACCGCGTACAAGGAATTGTTCTCGGTCGCCGCGACCAGCCAAGACGACTTGATTGCAAATCGTCTGAACGGAACGCTGCTGGACTTCATGGTCGGCGACATCAAGCGATTGCAATCCAACATCGCTGGCGCGGAAAAGGAGAAGCTGGAGATTTACCTCGACGGATTCGAAGGTTTACGCGAGCGACAACGGCGACTCAAAGGCGTCGAAGCCCAGGTTCGCCGACATGCTCCGGTCGTCACCGACAAATACACGTCGAAAGTCGAAACCGACCGCATCGAAGCGCATTTCGATATCGCGACCGCCGCGTTGATTGCGGGTCTGACCAATGTGGTCACGATTCGTCCCGACGGACTGGGCACGCTCTACACGGGTCTCGCCGCGGACAAAGGCGTTCACGGACTCGGTCACGGCGAGGGCGCGGATCCGATCGGTCACCGTCGCAACATCCGCCGCTTCCACGTCGAACAAATCACCCGACTCGCCGCCAAGCTGAAGAGCACTCCGGAAGGTCGTGGCACAATGCTCGACAACACGGTGATCGTGTACTTCTCGGACGCCGGAGAAAAACACCATGCCAGCAGCACGCAATGGCCGTTCGTGCTCGTCGGCGGTCCCGCCAGCAAACTCAAGACAACAGGCCGCTATCTGCAATACCCGAGTTATCAACAGCCGCGACACCGCACGATCGCCAACCTGCACATGACGCTGGCCCATGCCGCCGGCTTGAAGTTCGAAACCTTCGGGCAACTCGATCTGAACCTCGACGAGCAGTCTCAGCACGGCCCTCTAAGAGAACTGGTTTAACCAAACATGCATCGCACTTCTGCCACAAACCCGTCGCGTCGTTCGTTTCTTTCAACCGTCATTGCGGGAGCCGGGTCGTTGGTGATTCGGCCGCGCTGTCTGCACGCGTACGAAAAGGAACTTCGCAAGCTGTCTTTCATCGTGGTGACCGACACGCATCTCGGATACCGCAACCAGCAACACGCGGCGATGCAATGGGAGAAAACCGCGGTCGAGGTCGCGATGGCGGACGGCGACCTGGTGCTGCATCTGGGCGACGTCGTCGATGGCGGACGCGAGGCCCAATATCCCATTTACCTCGAAAGCCGCAAACTCATCGGCAAGCCGGTGCATGAGATTCCCGGTAACCACGATCCGCACGAGTTGTTCTCGAAGCACATCCGCAAAACGATCGATACCGCCGTCGATCATCACTGGCTGCGTTTCTTGCTGATCAATAACGCGCGCACCGATTCGCACGATGGTTTTCTGAGCGACCAACAACTCGCATGGATCGACGAGCAATGCCACGACGCCGCGAAGCGTGACATGTTCGTGGCAATCTGCATGCACGTGCCGGCACACAAGAACTTGCATCCGGATCGAGGCTGGTATGTGAAGCCCGCTGAGGGTCAAACGAAACTCTACGAAACACTGACGCGCTACAAGGACCGAGTGCTGGCGCTGCTGCACGGTCACTTTCACAACGGCCTCCGAGGTTGGGACGACCATGGTCCGGTGCATGAAATCTGTTTTCCGTCGGTGCTCTACAACCTAGACCGGAAACTCGAAGACCAGAATGCGCCGGGCTACAACCCGCAGGAGTTTCGGCCCGGCTACACGCTCGTGACGATCGAAGCTGGAGCGATGACGTTGTCGTACAAACCGGTTGGCGCAGTGGCCTTGGTCTCGAAATCTTGCAAGCTGCCGAGTGTCGGCCGTTCGACGAAAGATTGACGTCCAACTCGGCTCCTAGAGATTCTCTGAAAGAATTGGGACTTGCTTGATCTCCTTCCACGGCTGCCACGGCACGTAATTTGCTTCAATAAAAAACAGCCGCCCAGGGCGATCGGGCGGCGGTTCCGGCGTGATGCTGAACACGGATTGATCTCAAACTGATCGACCGTTGCGCACCCAGAGCGGTGAGTGCTCACAGCCCGAATCGAGTCCTTCGCCAATGCCGCACCGGCAAGGAACGAATCATGTTGAGATTTCAGAGTCTGCGGAATTCCACAACCTG
Organism: Planctomycetota bacterium; assembly: GCA_027622115.1. Taxonomy (GTDB): domain Bacteria; phylum Planctomycetota; class Planctomycetia; order Planctomycetales; family Planctomycetaceae; genus JAQBZS01. The sequence goes on from JAQBZS010000293.1 coordinate 7,934, forward strand.
CGATGGCTTACGACGTCGCGATTTCCTCACGGTCGGCAGCCTGGGAACGGTCGGGCTGGCCCTGCCAACATTGCTTGAGTCTCGAGCCTCGGCTGCGGAGCGCGGTTTGTCGACACAC
>JAQBZS010000294.1 GCA_027622115.1 Planctomycetota bacterium
CATCCTCTCGGCTGGGCTCGCAACATGAGCGTATTTCAAGACCGAGCCCAACAGGTGCTCAAAACGTTGCGGTCGTACTTCGCCGGCGAGTAAATAAGTAGTCGTAGGGCCGGTTCCTACCGACCGATCTATCATCGGTATCGCGTGGCCGGTGGGAACCGGCCTTACGCAGTGGCACACATGCATTTGCCCGTGCTACCCAGCCGCGATCATTCGTCGGCCAGCCGTTCGAATTCCGCCAGCAATGGTCGGTAGGCGTAGGCGTTCAACCGCCACCAAGCCTCGGTCACTTTGATCCCGCGCGACGTCGGAGAGAGTGTTGATGCAGTTGTAAGTTTGCTCGATCGCCGCTTCGAGATGTTCCAGCGCCTTTTCGGTGTCGCCGGCTTGCTTGGCGATCGCTGCCGCCCGAATCGCCTTCACGGCCGCGAAGTACTCCAGCACGTATTCGCCGCGTTTGGCGTAGTAGAACAGCATGTGTTTCGCACCGCCGTCGATCGCGCCGTGGGCTCGGTAAAGTTCGATCATGTATTGCGTGTAGGCGTCCTCGGCTTCCTTCCACCAGTCGGGAATGGGTTTCTGCTGATAGTGCTTCATCAGCAAGCCGGGCACCGGAAACGCGAATCCCAAGTCTTGCCGGTCGATCACATTGGTCGCTCGCTCCAAGTGTTCCCAAGCCAGCCACAACCGATCCACGGCGGATGGATTGCCGGTGGCCGTGGTCCAGAGTTCCTTGAACGCGGCTTCGGCAGACAAGTCTTTTGTCCAGGCCGATCGTGACAGGAAATACACCGCCGGATCGAGTTCCGCCGGCACCCAGTACCTCGTCGAGAAGCCGTCCCAACCCAGTTTCTTCAGATCGCTCGTCAAGGTGCCGATGCTTTGGAGAGCCGATTGCGGCAGCAGTCCCACGTTGTCGTCGGCCAACGTCATGATGAGTTGGCTGGGGACTTTGTCCGCCGAAACCTGAGCCAGGAGCTGACGTTGCTCGACAACGCGTCGCGCCGTGTAGTCCACGAAGCTGAGCGTTCCGGCTCCTTTCGGAATGACGCGATCCAATACCGGATACAGCGCGGGATCCACTTGCGTGATCACCAGTTCCACGGAACTGCCGTCGGCACGTTGGAGCAACTTTCCGTCAGCGAATAACTCCGCGAAGAACGCCAGCGCGACGATGTTCCCGCGCACGGCTTGCTCGCCACGTTTCCCGGATGCGGTGGTCTTGCGATTGGCGGCGGCCTTTACAAGCTTCTCGACCGTGATGTCTTGCGGAACTCCTCGTTTTTGCAGCATCCGGAACGCGGCGTCGGCATGTTGACCCCATTCTGGAAACTCGGGCAACGTGAGATACAACGTGTCGAGTTTCGGGTAAGTCTCTAGGTAGGCTCGGATTTTCGTCGTCACCAATTGTTTGAGCAGCGGATCGTGTGGTCCTTGTTTGGACGCTGGAGTGATGGTCAGGTTCTTGAATTGATGAGCGACCTTCGAGCCCGGCAGCACGGACTGGAATTCGCGGGGAAACTCCAGCGGCGAGATACTGACGCCGACCGTCATCCCTAATTCCTGTGCGGCGTCGATCAAGCCTTGCATGTGTTTGCGGCCGGCGGCGTGTTGCTCGGCGGAAGTTGTCAGTCCCGCGAAGTCCGGGTTCTCGAACAGTTTCTGTCCGAGAAAGACCTTCTTGCCCACGGTATCGCCATCGACGCGATATTCTTCGCCGAACCAGTGCAAGGCGGTCTGTTTCTTGACGCCGCCAAATTCGTACTCCACGAACGGCTGCCAGGGATAGACACTGAGCATCAGCCGATTGAACTTTAGTTTCGCGAGCTGTCGCAGAAAGCGTTTGTGTTCTTCCAATCCCCAAGATTCGGGGCCGATGGCGAAGTCGTTGATGGTGCGCCACGTGCGAGATTTGAGTTGCGGTTCGAGCACCACGTTGGCATCGGTGAGCTTGAACGGTCGTTTCTTGAGCGGGTCGATGTCGCCGCGCGGGAGAGAGCGGATCCCGAGTCGATGCCCGAATTCGTAGACCGCCCACAACGTGGCCGCCGCACTGCCGCCTCCAATGACGTGTGTTTGTAGCGCGGCGTTCGAGCGGATGACGATGCCTTGATCCGACGTCTTCGGCCAATCCTTCACGAGTTTCGCGATCCGTGGATTCGTGGTTGGACTGCCGATCCACACGTTCGTGCTCGATCTCGCCGCGACGGCGCTGACGCTGACATCAACATCGTCGAACACACGTCGGAAGACGTCCGCCAGTTCCGTGGCCGCGAATCGCTCCAACTTTGGAGCGTGCTCACCATGGACGATCTGCACGACGTCCGTGCCGTTTGCCGAGTGGAAATTGCCGAGTACCGCTGATGCGAAGACGGCAAGCACCGTCAATCGGTGGTCGATCATGGATTTCGTTCCCTCATCAATTGGCGGGTGTGGTGGCTTCCAAGCGATCATGTCGGATGCGGACCGCAGGGATTCATCCCTTCTCCTTGAACACCGTGTCGATGGCAATGCCGGCGGCCAGAAGGAGTTCACAGTCACCGGGTTCGGTGTCACCGGTAATGTCGATGATGTAGTTGTCGGCCGATGTAAACAGCTCTTTGCCGAGCCCAGCCCACTTCTTTGTGACCGAGCCGATCTCTTCGCCATCGACAATGAACTTGAAATTCCAACCCTTCCAGTCGCCCTTGACGAGGGCGAATTCATTGTCCGCAGCATCGAAGACTCGGAACGCACCTCCCAGCGAAAACATTTTTCGCAGCAGACTGCCGACCAATTTCCCGTCTCCGTCGCTGATGGTGCATCTGGCTCGAAACAGCGCGACGCCCCGCTTCAGCGTGAGCACGGGAGCCGAGTCCGGCGTGTATTCGCCTTCGTAGAAGTTCACGGTGGTGGGGAGCAGTTGCTTGGAAATGATCAATCGCAGGATTTTTACCAAAGCGCCGGGTTGTTCTTTGGCGACGCCGATGGGTTCTTGCGTTTCGGGATCGAGAATGTCGTAGGTGTCGGTGAGCTTAAACATCCCGACGTGTTCACGGATGAAGAATGATTTGCGGTCGAACATTTCGTACTCCCAGGTGATTGATTCGCGGTGAGACGAGATGCTGCCAAACGGCTGGGCTGCCCACAAGCGGCAGCGGCAAAATGAGCTTCGACTGCTGTGCGAGACGAGCAAACGCCTGCTAAACTTCCCGGCATCCGACGGGGGCCGTAGCTCAGTCGGTTAGAGCAGTCGACTCATAATCGATTGGTCGCAGGTTCGAGTCCTGCCGGCCCTATGACCTCTCTTGCGTCGCGATGCAGGAGAGGTTTTTTGTTGCATGTGCATGCTCGAATCAAGCGGCTTGCTTCATCGCCGGTGGTTCGGCCAGCAGTTCGTCGATTGAGCTGATCAGCCCGTTCGCAAGTCGTTCGGCGCACGACTGGGTCGCGTGGAGTTGCTGTTCGACGATGACGGTCAAGTCGCGCAGTTGATCCTTCGAGAGCTTGGCCGGAATCGTAATCGCCTTGCCGGTTACGAAATGCACCTTTGAAAACGGCTTAGGAATGACGAGGTCCGTCCAACTTCCGTGCAATCGCCAACAACGCGACGCCGCCGCACCCACCGGCACGATGCGACGTCCCATGTGCGACGCCAGAAAGACGATGCCGCTCTTGAGTTCTCGCTTGGGTCCGCGCGGTCCGTCGGGCGTGATGGTGATATGCACCTGCTTCGCGGAGTCGATCAACTGCCGCACGGCTCGCGCGCCGCCTCGACTGGACGAGCCTCGCACGGCGGCCACACCCAGCGACTCCATCGCGAAGGCCAACAACGAGCCGTCGCGATGTTGGCTGACCAGCGTCGACATGTCGTGAATCGGCCCGCAGAACAGCGGAAACGCCAGCGAGTCGTGCCAGACCGGGTACAAGAATTTCTCGTCCAGCGGTTCGTAGGCGACCGTCCGGGCTTCCATCGGATGGATGCGAATTCGCGTGGTGCGAAACAGCATGCGCAACAACCCAACCGTGCATTTGGCCGCAAATTTATTCAGCAGTCGACTGCGAATCTTCATGACCCATCCTTGGGAAAATGCTCGCGATATGTTTCGACGTTTCGAGGATTCTAAATCGAGATGCGAAACACACCAACGGCAGGTTGGGTCGAACCGTGGCGAAATGTGCATGTCAGAATTTGCACGCAGATGGAACTCGCCGAGGACGTCGATACGGGTCCTCTTCGATTCCTGATAACCTGGGCGAGTTGACGGTAAACCTTCCCACGTGTTCCGCATGATGAAACCGCGCGCCTCAGTTCGAGCGGCACTGTGTTGCATGAATCATCCATCCGAGACCACATTCGTGGATTATCGTTCCGGTCGATTGAGTCAGGCTCAACGGCAGGCGATTGTGAAACACTTGGCGAATTGTGCCGCCTGCAAGTCAAAGTTGGACCAGCCATCCGACGACGCACTCAACGGATATGACGGGGAAATCACCCAGTTGGATGGTGACTCAATTGAAACCGATTCGGCCTCGGAGAACGCACCCCGTCCCGCGATTGCCACAAGCGATCACCGATCAAGATTCGAGATTCTGGGAGAACTCGGTCGCGGTGGCATGGGAGTCGTCTATCGCGCGTTGGATTCCCGCTTGAAGCGCGAAGTTGCACTCAAGGTCATCTTGGCGCGAAAGCATGCTGATTCGCACGACGTTGAGCGATTTCGCGTTGAAGCGGAAACATCAGCAAGACTCGCTCACCCCGGCATTGTGCGGATTTACGAAGTTGGAGAACACGACGGATATCCCTGCATGGTGCTGGAGTTGGTCGAAGGCTCCAACCTGCAGGAGTACTTGAAACCCGGCCTTCAATCTCCCGAGTGGGCGGCGGCCGTGCTGCTGCAACTGGCCGAAGCGATCCACTCGGCGCACTTGCAGGGCGTCGTGCATCGTGACTTGAAACCGGAAAACGTATTGCTCTGTGATCCATCGCGCGGCGGCTCCGACTCCGGATCCCGCGTTGGGACCGTGCTCGACAGCGATCCCGGACAGTCCACGCCCGCAAAGGTTCCGGTGGTCAAGATCACGGATTTCGGTTTGGCTCGTAACTTGGACAGCAACAGCGACCTGACCAAAAGCGGCATCTTAATGGGGACGCCGGCATTCATGGCGCCTGAGCAAGCCAGCGGCGACGGTCGACACGCGGGGCCGCCGGCGGATCTCTATTCGCTGGGGGCGATCCTGTATTACATGCTCACCGGCGAGCCTCCGTTCGCAGCGAACGACGTGATGGTGGCCGTGCTCATGGTGCTGGAAGACGACCCGCTCCCACCCAGCCAATTGAATCGGCGAGTCTCGCGAGACCTCGACACCATCTGTTTGAAGTGCCTGATGAAGGAGCCCTCCGCTCGCTACGAATCCGCCGAAGCATTGGCGGTTGATTTACGAGCTTTCTTGGACGGCGAGCCGATTGCCGCACGACCTCTCAATGCCTGGGGGCGATTGCACCGCTGGGCTCGCAGGCGACCGTTCCTGGCGGTGACCTATTCCATCGGTGTGTTGATGAGTTTGCAATACGTGCTGCTCAAGTTCGTGATCGGCCGCGGCCTGCCGAACGAGGCGGATGATGTCGTGCCGATCGTGATTCCAGTGGGAATGCTGGCGATCACGATCTGTCAGTGGCTTATGGACGTGCCACGCTACCGTGAACTCGGCTGTTGGCTATTGAGTGTCATTCTGTTCGTGATCCCGACCATTGGTTTCACACTGCTTGACGGACCGGATGCGCCGGCCGTCGGAATCTTTTCGGTGGCAATTGTGACCAGCTTATTGATCAACGTACGCCAACTCTGGCCCGCAACGAGCTTAGCCATCATTTGCTGGACCTGGTTGAACATCCACGCTTGGCTCTACAAGCCGCAGATCACGATCAAAGGCCCTTATACCGTGGGATCCGGACTCTGCTTTTTGTTGATGGGCATCGCGCTGCATCTGGTTCTACGTCGTTTCCGCAACGCGGGGCGATCGGTAAGCGGTTCGTCGGTAACTCACTGATCTTTCTTGAGTGAACCATTCCCAAACCCATGTTTGCGGGCTATTCCGCCAGCAAGGGCGGCATGCGAAATCTGACTCGCACATTGGCCCTGGAATACGCACCGCGCGGCATTCGCGTAAACGGCCTCGGTCCCGGCGCGACCGTCGCGCCCATGAATGCCGGCTGGATCGACAATGCCGACAACCGGGCAGTTGTCGAAAGCCATATCCCCATGGGCCGCTCGGGCACATCGGAACACTTTCGGCACGAATCCGTGGAGCGCCGACTACGGGCGGTCCCGACCACGACCACGATGTGCCAATGGGCCTGGGCAACATATGCGTCATGCGCGGCTAAACAACGCGGCACGCCACGGGAATCGCCATACGACGAGAAGCCGCCTCTACGACGACTTTGCAGTCTGTCGTAGAGGCGGGAAATTGGCGTGCATGTTGGAGTATCGAGACCGAGGTTGTCTTCAGCACGGTCTCACATTCGTCCCTTCACTTATGCCGCTTTTCGCAGTTGATTGAGCGCTGTGAGGGCCAACTTGGCCTTTTCAACTCCACCGATCTTGCGAACAAAATCTTGGATCGCAATCACGTTGCGCTCGCCCGATTCCGGAGCGGACTTCGTTTTCGACTTTTGGATTTTGGATTTCACTTGCTTCGCTTGACTCATGGGGACTCCTTCCCAAATGAACGAGACGGACCGATTCGCTGAGCCCCTATCATCGGCACAACCAGACACGATTCTTCACAACGGCACACAAATCCGCCAAAGCGAAAAGATCACTCGCCGAAATCTTTGGGCTACATTTGCGGGACTCCGTGAAACCTGTACCGATGGCGAGGCATTTCCATGCAATTTCGTGTCTCATCGATCAACGATTTGACAGCCGAAGATTTCGATTCTTGGTTGCGAGTCCTCCAGGACAACCCGCAGCTCGACAGCCCCTACCTCCATCCCGAATTCACCAAATGCGTCGCCGCGGTCAGACCGGATGTCGAGGTCACGGTCGCCGAGGTCAACGGACGGACGGTTGGGTTTTTCCCGTTTCAGCGAATCGCGCGTCGAGTCGGTCGGCCGGTGGGCGGGCGATTGAACGATTGCCACTGCCTGATCGCGTCTCCGGAATTGCGCTGGGATTTGCAAGACGTCATGCACGCGTCTCGGCTGACGTCCTGGGACTTCCATTATCTTCCAGCCGATCGGCCGCAATTCCAGGACCACATCGAACGCAGATTCGATTGTGCGTACATCGATGTTTCGCACGGTTACGAACAGTACATCGAGAACTTGGACAGCAAACGAGTCGTGAAAGAATCAGCCCGCAAGAGCCGAGGACTTGAGCGGGAATTCGGCAAGCTGCGATTTGAATGGCATTCGCACGACAAACAAGCTTTTGAAACCCTCCGCCAATGGAAGTCCGAACAATACCAGCGTTCCGACATCGCGGACGTGTTTTCCTTTCCGTGGACCTTGGAGTTGCTGCGGGAGCTTGGGTCTCGATCGGGCGAGGAATTCGAAGGCTTGTTTTCCACGTTGCATGCGGGCGATCGAATCATCGCGGTCCATTTCGGGATGCGTGCCGGACGAGTCTTGCACCATTGGTTTCCAGCGTATGACCCCGAATTGCGGAAGTTTTCTCCCGGCTTGATGCACGCATTGGCCATCGCGGAAGCGGCTCCCCAGCACGGCATCGAACGGATCGATCTGGGCGAAGTCTGCGACTACAAGTCGCGGATCATGTCCGGCAGTAACCCGTTTGTTGCAGGCAGCATCGACTTGGATACCGTTCGACGACTGCTTCGAAGCGGTTATCAACGCACACGCGAATGGGTCAAGAATTCGCCGCTGCGTGGGCCGGCCCGCCTGCCGGGCCGTTGGCTGCGGCAACTCACCGAATGGTGGGAATTCCGCTAAAGATCGTTCGATGCACAACTGTAACTTTGGTGGGAGTTCGAGGTTGTCACTTTCCGGGGTCAGGCTTACGTCTTTCAGATTTGG
>JAQBZS010000295.1 GCA_027622115.1 Planctomycetota bacterium
GTGAACCACACCGAATTGCAGATCTTCTCGCCACCGTACCTGTACGACTCAGGTGGGGCGCTGGCGACGCAGCCGCTGATCGATGACGCGCCGGCAGCCGTCACTTATGGGCAAACGTTTCAAGTGGACACCTCGGCCACGATCAGCAAAGTCTCGCTGGTCGGGCTGGGAGCCACCACTCACGCCTTCAACCACAACCAGTCGTATATCGAACTCGACTTCAGCCCCGTCACCGGCGGCATTAGTGTGTCCGGCCCGCAGAACTCGACCGAAGCCACGTCCGGTTTCTACATGCTGTTCATTCACGACGACCAAGGCGTGCCGTCGAAATCGGTGATGATCCGCATCGACGTGCCTGGTGTCGATGTGAGAGTGCCCGGTGGTCCGGCGGCCACGGTTGTCGATGAAAGCGGTACGACCAGCGACTTCACGGTGGCGCTCAGCGCGCCGCCGTCAAGCCCCGTCGTGTTGAACATCGGCTCGACGGATCCCGGCGAAGCCACGGCCGCGAATTCCACGGGCGGCAGCACGCTGACATTCGATGCCGGCAACTGGGCCACGCCGCAAACCGTGACGGTCACCGGAGTCGATGACACCATCTTCGACGGCACGCAAAAGTCGAGCATTCGGCTGTGGGTCGACGACGCCGCCAGCGACGACCTGTACGACAACATGGCCGACTTCCTGGTCAGCGTTTCCACGACCAACGACGAATCGCTCAACGTCGCGCCTGGCGACACGTTTGTCTCGCGGTTGAACCCGGAAAAGAGCGGTTTTGGCGACGACTTCGTAAACTTCGAGCAGGCTTTGGGAGAAGCCCCGCCTGCCCCAAACACCGCGATTACCGGATGGTTTGACATTACATTTAGCGAAGTGACGGATGGTCTATCTGACTACCTTGAGGATGACCTGGGGCAGCCCTTGCCGGATGATGCAAACCTCGTCCAATTCCGAGTCGATTTCTTCGGAGCCGGTACCGACCCGCACATTGAATGGGGTTCCGGAGCTCAGTATCGAATTCTTCGCGAAAAGACCTATACGAACGGGACGAATCAGGAGCCGTGGGCCAATGCGGGCGTGTTGGACGTGAACTCGGGTGAGGTGCTGTTCTCGAACATTGACGGAATCATCACCAATACCACCGCACAGAACACAAATCGTCTCAACCGTTTCCCGGCGCCGTTTGGGCACACCTATCCGAACGCGCCGGCTGATCCACAAACTCAGCAAATCTTAAGCGTGTTACAACCTCGCTTGGTAACACTAACCGACCCAGATGAAATCAACGACTATCTGGAGAGTGTGCGACGCGGTGACCCAGTTCCCGACGATGTTCGTTATCTCTTCGCGATGGGAAAGTTCCACTGGGATTCGGCAGGCGACATCACCAACTTCGAATTCCACGGCGAGACGATGACCCCAAGTTTCGCGGTTGGCCTACTGCCGGCAGGCGATCCGCCCTTCGGATTTCCACCACCGTTTTCGAATGGTCCATTCGGCGAATTCAACTTTCCAAATCCGACCAGCTACTGGAAGGAACCGTCCGCAGAGTTCGAAGCTGGCCTCAACTCTAACGGTGTGACGCCGAGTTCCCGGTTGCCCTACGCGGTTTACCTCCACCCGCACATTGACATTCTCACCGAAGAGCTGCACAAGGTCGAAGACGGGGCAGAACTCCTGCGACCCAGCGCTTCCTTGCCGGAAGCCATTGGAGGCAACCTCGCCGTTGCGGCAGAGGGCGACCTATTCAGTATCGGTGGTGTCGAGCAAGACGGCACAATCAACGGGGACTTTTACCGGTATCAATTTGACCAGAATGCTTGGTCGTTGGTGGCGGCAAGTGGTACTGCACCAGCGGTGAGCTATTCGGCAGGCGCAAACATTGACGGCGCAATCTACGTGGCGGGTGGCAACACAGCCGACGGTGTTTCCGGAGACGTGTGGGTCTATGACATCAGCGGCAACGCTTGGAATGCCGTCGCGTCAATGGCCGTTCCGGTGCACAGCGCCGCGCACTTTACCGATGGGCAAAGACTCTATGTGTTGGGCGGTATTCGATCCGACGGCACACTTTCGGATGCCACACAAATCTATGATGCGGCTAGTGACTCGTGGTCATTCGGGGCAAATCTGCCGCGTCGCGGCTTTTCGGGAACGAACGGTGGTTCGCAAGGTCGCGCCGCAGCCGGGGTTGTGTTCGACGGATCTACAGCTTATCTCGTGGGCGGCACGACCAGCGAGGAATCCCTGGAAGGCACCACGGACGTCTTTACATACGCGCCTCGCGGTGATTAGTGGACAAGTATTCAGTATCTCGTGGAGCCTGTCGTATACCCAGCCGTCTCGTTGATCGAAGGACAGTTGGACGTATTCGGCGGTCGGCGAGCCATTGGTGGCGAAACGCTATCGATGCATCAATCGCTCAACAACATTGGCGACACGTTTGTTGTCGCGGGCGATACACGGATCGCTCTGGGCGATGCTGGCTTCACAGTCTTGAATGACCGTATTTACTTTGTCGGCGGATTTGTGAGAGTTGGTGCCGAACTCGACTTGCACGGTCTCGGGCAGCCAATGTCATCAGTGATTTCCAAAAGTCCGCAAACGACGTTCGTGTTCCCCACAGACGCGCCATTGATTCACTCGCGAAGTCTCGTGAACTCGGGCGACATCTCAGGACGGGTTGGCCCCAACAGCCGTGCAATCATTTTCGGATTTGGTTTTGGTGCGGCCGATCCGCAAAACCATGTGATTGACGTCACGATTGACGGCCAATCAGTGGACGTGCTGTTTCCAGTTTCGTTGAACAGTCCGCTCGGAAAGCGAGTGGTTGCCGAACGAATCTACGTCTCCATTCCCGGCAGCATTCGAGCCGCACCGGGCCAAGAGTGGATGAACCTCACCGTCACAGTCAACGGTGTGTCGAGCACGACGCGAATCAACCCCATTCGTGACAACGCACCGTCGATCTTCATCTACGATTCGTTTGAAGCAGAAGAGCGGGAGTATCTCGACGATGCCTTTGCGTTTGCTCATGACCTTGACGGCAACATGGTATTCCCGCGTCAGCCTTCTCGGCCGGGCGAAGACATTGTGTTCTATGTGACGGGCCTACGCGGCGAGACCACGGCCGCGGAGGTGACCGCCACAATCGACGGTATCCCGGCAACGGTGAAGGCGGTAGGGCCGGACACCGCTGGCTTAGCGGGCGTCAGTACGGTCGTGGTCGAAGTTCCGTACGGTACACAGTTCGGCAACAATGTCCTCGTACGATTTACTTCCGACGGGGTGGATTCCAATAGAGGTGCCTTGGCAATCTACCCGGAACAAGTCGTTCCCGATCGTCCAGCCGAAGAGATGTATCCGGCGCAGTCGACCGATCCCGAAGTCACGAATGGTCGCGGTTGGTTTGCAGGTTTGGCTCCCGCATTTGTGGGAGCCCCGGGGATCCAAGTTACCGAATCAGGTGGTGCCACATCCGTCGATGAAAACGGCTCCACGGATACGGTCGATGTGGTCCTCCGTGCCCAACCCACTGGCGACGTGGTGCTCACCGTCAGCAGCAGCGATCCAAGTGAAGCGACGGTCTCACCTTCACTCACCTTCACACAGGAGAATTGGAATCAGCCACAGACGGTGACAATCACCGGCGTCGATGACGACCTCTTTGATGGCGTTCAAACGGTCGGCATTACTGTCGCCGTGGACCCAGGTCAGAGCGCCGCCGAATTTGCCTTCGCGACACCAAGATTGTTCAACGCCACTGTCGTCAACAACGACCTCATCAACGTCCAGCCTGGGGATCGCTTCGGCGGTGCGTTCGATACCACCAAGAGCTTTACAGGCGACAAGCTCGTAAACTTGCCAGCCTTCCTCGGCACAACTGATCCCACGTTGGCCCAGGTTGACGGGTGGATCAATATCGAGTTCACCACAGTCACATCAAGTATGGCCGATACACTGGCTGGTTTTGGCGTGACCGATACTTCCGAATTGCTGCAATTCAACATGGACTTCTACGGCAGCGCCGGCACACAAATCTTGAACTTCGATTCAGGAGCACAGTACTTACTGGATAGGACAACGCTGCACGACACTACTACGCTCCCAGTCTCAAACCAGGGTGTGATTCACCGAGCCCTCGGCGAGGTCTTCTTCATTAACGTGGACCTGATCTTCCGGCAGACATTTGGAGCGCAGGTCAGCAAGATCAATCGATCTCCTTTCAACGACGCGCAAACGTATCTTGCACCTCTCCCGCCCGATTTACAGTCAGTAATTGGCGGGCTCGATCCAGATGTAGATTTCCTGCTGGACCCCGCGGATGCAGCCGCTCATGTCGCACGGCGCGACACTGAGGGCGTCGCTGCCGACGAGCTGGCGGCGTTTTCCTTTGGATCGTTTGCTATTGACGAATCCGGCGATCTTCAGGGCTTTGAATTCCACGGTGAGACGCTTGTTCCAGCGTTTCTCGTTTCTCAGTTTCCAGCCGCTGACGCACCCACGGGATTTCCGGCTCCGTTCAGCTTTGGCCCCAATGGCGAATTCTATGTGCCCCAGCCGGACAGTTTCTGGAAGGAACCGACACAGGAATTGTTGGACAACCTCAGCAACAACGGCATTATGGCCGTCGGCTTTGAGGGCTACCCGCAGTCTACGTTTTTCGCTCCGAGGCTCGATTTGGTCACGCACGGCCTCCAACGATTGGACGAACCTACATCGCGGCCCGCTGCATCGCTTCCCGAGGCGATCGGTGCGCTGTCAGTTGTCGAGTCAGGCGGAAACCTATTCGCGTTCGGTGGAAGTCAGGCGGACGGGGCGTTGAACTCGGATATGTATCGCTTTGACGAAGTGGCAAACGAGTGGTCAGCCATTACTCCGGCAAGCGGCACGACGCCGACTGTTGAGCATGCCGCGGCCACTGCGATCGCAGGCAAGATCTTTGTAGCCGGCGGTCGAAACGACGGTCCATCCGACGAACTGCACCTGTATGACGTTGCGTCCAATTCTTGGGAGACGCTGGCGAACTTACCCACAGCAGTTTGGGCAGCATCAATTGGCTCGGACGGCGACAGAGTATTCGTGTTGGGTGGATTCACGGCTGACGGACTGACTGATGCCAATCAGGTGTACGACATCAGCAGCAACACTTGGAGCAACGCGACTCCCATTCCGGGTCGCGGACCAGGCGTTCCTTCGGAAGACGAAGTGCCAGGTCGCGCGGGTGCCGCGTCTTCGATGGTCGATGAGACCATTTTCTTGATGGGTGGCACGACGTCCGCCACCGGTGAAGGCACTGCTGACGTTTACGTCTACAACATTGGCGAGAACACGTGGAGCGAGGCTCCTCGTTTAGTCCAGCCGACCGTGTTTGGCTCTGGCGCATTCATTGACGGCCAACATGTTGTTGTGGGCGGACGCTCTGCGGTTGGTGGAAAGAGCACTTCCTATCACCAATCTCGCGACCGTGAACTCGTAGAGTGGAACGAGCGAGTCGACAACTCGCGCATTCCCGTATCCGATTCCGGAGCTGCCGTGCTCAACGGCAAGCTGTACCTCGTGGGTGGATACATCAATCACGGAGCCGAAGCGCAACTCGACGGGCCAGGTCAGGCAGTGGCCATGACGCGTACCACCGGTCCGCACTTGCCGTGGCAGGTTTCGCAAGACCAACCACTGGTGCATTCGCTCAGCCTCGTCAACGCTGCCGACTTCAGCAGCCGCGTCGGTCTCAACAGCCGAGCCGTCATTTTCGGACACGGCTTGGTCGACGCCAACACGGTCGCCAGCGACATTCAAGTCACGATCGAAGGCATCGCGGTCGACGTGATCTTGCCGTTGGATCTCAACGATCGGCCCGAGCAACCGCCGTTGCAGTTGGATCGCATCTACGTCCACATTCCCGATTCGATCCCGACCACGCCGGGGAAGTCTTGGTTCGACCTCGCGGTGACGGTCGACGGCCAATCCGCGTCTTCGCGAATTTCGGTGATCACCGGCGATGCACCGTCGATCTTCATCTACGACTTCCTGGAAGCGAAAGAACGCGCGTTTCTCGATGAAGGTCCGGCGTTTGCGGCCAACGCGGACGGGAGCCTCAACTTCCCGAAGCAACCGGCACGTCCCGGCGAAAACGTCACGATTTACGTCACCGGTTTGGCGTCCGACAGCACGACGGCGGACCTTACGGCCACGATCGGCGGTTTGGCGTCAACCGTGGTGTCGGTGAATCCCGATCCGCAAGGGCAAGCCGGCGTCTTGGCGATCACGTTGGCGATCCCGGCCAATGCGGAAGTCGGGAACAACACCTTGGTGGCGATTTCGGCGAATGGCGTGACATCGAATCGAGGCGCGATCTCGATCTATCCGGCAGCGACCATCCCCACGCCGTCGGAAGCGTTGCCGCTTTCAGTCGGTCGCGAATGGATGACCAGCCTGTCGGCGGTCGCCAGATTTCAGGTGGTGGAAACCGGCGGAACGACCGTCGTGCGAGAAGACAGCAGCACGGACACGTTTACGGTCGTGCTCAATGTGGCTCCCACAACAAACGTCGTGATCAGCGTGACCGGCAACGACACCGGTGAAGCCACGGTTTCGCCAGCCACGTTGACCTTCACGCCCGCGAATTGGAACACGCCTCAAACCGTCACGGTGACTGGCGTGGACGACGCCGACATTGATGGCGATCAACAGAGCACGATCACGCTCGCGGTCGATGCCGCCAACAGCGACGACGCGTTTGACTTTAGCCCCGATCTCAATGTGAGCGTCACCACGATTGACAACGACCGAGCCGTCCCGCCGTTGATCGTCGGTGCGGACAACGGCGGAAACGTCCGCTTCATCGATCCGGCCACGGGCGGTGTGATTCGCACCATCAACCTGCCGAGCGAATTCTCCGGCGGTGCTCGCGTGGGTGCCGGGGACATCAACGGCGACGGCACGGTTGACGCGGTTGTCGGATCCGGTCCTGGAACCTCACCGCTGATCCGCATTTACAGCGGAGCCGACGGCAGCATCCTGCGTAACATCGTGCCCTTCGATCCCGGCTTCTTGGGCGGCATCTATGTTGCAGCGGGCGACGTCGACGGCGACGGAACTCCGGACATTGTGGCGGGAGCCGGACAGGGCGGCGGGCCGCATGTCCGAGTCTTCGACGGTGTTTCCGGCTCGATCCTCCAGGATTTCTTCGCCTACAGCAGTGACTTCCGAGGCGGCGTGCGAGTCGCGGCGGGAGACGTCAATGGAGACGGCCGGGCGGACATCGTCACCGGTGCCGGACCCGGCGGCGGACCGAGCGTGGTCGCGTTTGACGGCTCGAACCTGTCCCGGCTGCGCGACTTCTTCCCCTACGATCGCACGTTTTCCGGCGGGGTCTACGTCGGCGCGGGCGACGTGAACGGCGACGGCATCGCCGACATCGTCACCGGTCCGGGAATCGGTGGCGGTCCGCACGTCAAGGTCTTCGACGGAACCTCGGGCGGCGTGTTGTCGGACTTCTTCGCGTTTGACATCGCCTTCCGCGGCGGCACGCGAGTCGCCGCGACCGATGTCGACTTGGACGGTCGAGCGGACATCATCACCACGCCCGCCGACCGCTCCAACCAGCCGACTCGCGCGTTCAACGGCGAGACCGGTCAGCAATTGAGCGTGAATGCCGAGGACTACGGCAACGGCTTTTTCGCGAGCATTTCGTCAAGTGGTTCGCTGCAGCCGGTGGGTCCGGAAGTCTCGCATCCGATTCCCAACCGAGTTGCCACGGCCGATGCGGCCTTCGGATATACCATCCCGGCCAACACCTTCCGCGACCGCAACGGCGATCCATTGACGCTGACGGCGACTCAAGCCAGCGGCGCGGCCTTGCCGGCTTGGCTCACGTTCAACGCGAGCACTCGCCGGCTGAGTGGAACTCCCACGACCGCGAATGTCGGCACGCTCAACATTCGCATCACGGCGAATGACAACATCAGCGGCTCAATCAGTGACGACTTCACGCTCACCGTTCGAGCGGCGGG
>JAQBZS010000296.1 GCA_027622115.1 Planctomycetota bacterium
GCTCGCGGCTCACAGCGTTAGAACAAAGGACGACTTCCGCCGCGAACATTGAACTTTGAACCACCCGACCCCAGCCACCCCTTGCAGGAAACCTGCGCCAAAGAATTCGCCAGTCAAGAGCGAGTTTTCAACACCTTTGGTGCCTGTCCCGCTGTTTCAGATCGTCAAGATCGTCACAGTAGTGCCCTTCGTTGGCGACCTTCCCGTGCTCGTCTTCCCTAATCCGCGATATGCCGCTACATCACGCCGCTCGATGATCACGCGCCGAGCCGCCAACACACTTCCGCGACTCGAACTCGCGTCAGATTGTTTCGACGTTGAATTGCGTCGGCGTTGCTGTGAATTGCAGCGGATGAATTCTGCCATCGGTTTCGAGGACGAGGAATGAACCCCCTCCATTACATCTTCTTGGGCGGCGGCATGTTGTGCGTGGCATTCGTCTTGCGACGCACTGCAAAGCGCGCGCAATCCAACCAAACCTCCACGGCATTGACCCAGCCTCCCGTGACACCAAGAAACCGTGTCTCGGATCGGCTGCAAGAGCTGGAACTGCGACTCTACGATTTCAGTCGCGAAGTGGAAGGCCGAATGGAAACCAAACTGACGGTCCTCGACGAGTTGATCGCGGAAGCCGATCGAGAAATCATCGAATTACGGCAAGCCATTCCGCCCGAACGATCGCTCGAATTGCCGACGCGACCGCACAGCTCGCTCTCGGCGGATCAAATCCACATGGCGGACTGCTTATTTGGAGCGGGGTTTCAAGTGGACGAGATTGCCAGAGCCATGAATTGCAAACCGGCCGAGATTGCACGCGAATTGGCGATCGACCCGCCGGATTCCGCCGCCGCCTGAGTGAGTTTTTTCCGCGATCGTTCGGGAAGCGTTCGCCCCAACCGGTCCGGAGTGGTCGCGTTCCATTTTCATTCTTCGGCACGCGTCCAAATGGTCGCATTCCAGCTACTGGCCCGTGCCGAATCCGCTGGGTAGACTCGACCCCGTTCTTATTGGGCCGTCCCTGATTGAATCTCTGGGCAGGATGTGCTTGTTGGATGAAGAAGTCGTGGCCGCTCGCCAGCGAATACAGCAACATGCTTCAGAATCCGCAGGTCGCGTTTCGCGATCCGGATCTGAAGAATTGCGTCATTGAACGCGACAACAACAACCAACCTCGAGCCCGCGCAGGGGCGTTCGCCAACGTCTACAAGGGCACGACCGCAGGTGGAGCCGACTTCGCGATTCGCGTTTTTACCAGTTCGTCGGAAGCTCGCCACAACCGCTACAGCCTCATCAACAGCTATCTGCAAACCATCCAGAATCGGTGGCTCGTCGGCATCAATTATCTGGAAGAAGGCATCCGTGTCGTCACCAGCGGCGGAGTCGCCTGGTTTCCCCTGATGACGATGGAGTGGGTTCCCGGCGACATCATGTTCGACTGGGTGCGAACCCAATGTCACGGCGGCAATGCCCCAGGCCTGCGGAACGCGGCCGATCAATGGGTGCAACTGGTCGGCGATCTCCGTAAGTCGAAGATTGCCCACGGCGACCTGCAACACGGCAACGTGATGATCACCCCCAACGGCGAATTGAAGCTCGTCGATTACGACTGCATGTGCGTCCCAGAACTCGTCGGCGCAGTCAACGAAGAAATCGGCGTGGTGCCCTATCAGCATCCGGAACGCGACGCAAACACCAAGCTCTCGATCGATCTGGACAACTTCTCGTCGCTCTACATCTTGGTGGCGCTGCGAGCCTTCGCCGCCGACCCAGGTTTGTGGCAGCAGTACAACGAGCCGCCGGGCAAGGAACTCTACGACAAGCTGCTCTTCCGTGAAGAAGACTTTCAGAATGCCGGCCAGTCTCGCGTGTTTCGAGAATTGCAGCGGTCGCCCGATCCGGACGTCGTGCGTTGGACGCGGGATCTGTTCGGGTTGGTGCGGGTTTCGATGGCCAAGGTGCCACCGCTGGAGCACTTCGTCAACGACACCGAGTCCGTCAAGGAATTACTGGATCGCGGTGCGTGGGACGCCGCCGTCGAAATGGCTCAACGCGGCAACATCGCCAACGCCGCACCGGCCGTCGTCGCCAGATTGCGACAGGCTCAGCAGCGAGTCGACTGTCGCGAGCGTTTGGAAGCCGCCGTCAAGTCCGGTGACGAAGAGGCGATGTTGAAGGCTTACGATCCCAAGCTGCTGGACGATTACCCGGAAGCACAACAGGCGGTCGGAACTGCTCGCGGAGCGGCGAAGGTCATCCCGATTCTGCGGCAATTGAAACAACTCAAAGCGGCCGGACAGTCTCGACAATATGTGGCGACGTGGGACAAATACCAAACCGCACTCGCGGGCCGTCGCAGCGGCAAGGCGATTCAGAAAGACGTCGAGGCTTGGCGGAAAAAGAACAAACTGGCGGATCGCATCCAGGCGGGGCTCGGTCGGCCGGATGTCGATGCGCCGGCGTTGACGGCCGCTTGGCAGGCGTTGGCCAAGCTCGGCGGGCATCCGGACGTCAACGATCGTCGCACGGAAATCGAAAAGCTGCTCCATCGAGATCAGGCCTTGCAGCGGTTTCGCGATATCCCCAACAACGTGACACCCAAGCATGACCGTGCTCTCAAACAAGCGTGGAACGAAACGCTGTTCGCCGGTTGGAAGTCGGCGGAAGCAGAACGGCCTCGATTGAAAGCGGCACTGGAGCGATTGGCGGCCCTCAACAAATTTGAAGCGCTGGTCAAGCAAGCGGCCGCAGCGGTGACGTTGGTTTCGGAGAAGGGCGTTTACGATCTCGGCAACGCGTTATCGGCTGATTATCACAACCAGGGCGATCGCGTGATTTTGGCGCATCGGCGGTTGTATGCCTTGCAGACGTTGGAACAGGCCGCCAAGCAGAAGCCGCCGTCCGAGCAACTGTTGGCTCAGGCGTGGAAAGAGTTGCAAGCGTTGGATGCATCGGACCTGGTGAACGCGCAAGTGCAGGCTCGCTTGAATCAAGCCTCCGACATCGCCCCGCTCTTGGAGCAACTTCAACGAATCTCGCTCCGGCTTCCGCCGAATGAACTCGACCGACAACTGCTGGCCGTGTGGGACGACACCAAGCTGTCGAAGTGTGTGGAAGCCTCGGCGTGGCGAGTCGCCTGGGACGAGGCTCGCCAACGCAAGCCGCTGCTGAAGCAACTCGAAACGGCGATCCAGAACAATGATGACGAGCTGATTGCGCGTTGCTGTCAATCGGCATTGTTCAAAGGCTGGCCGTTTTCGAGCTACGAAACGGACCGCATCTCCAAGGCGATCGACGCGATCGAGGGCATCAAACACTTGGTGGAAGCATTGCGGAGCGGCGACCGCCCCAAGTTTGTCGAGCTGTTTGATATCCGTCACGTGCAGAAGTATCCCCGCGAATTCGCGGATTTTCGTGACTCCTTGGTGCAGTGGATCGACACGGAAATCCTCGACCGCGAGCTGTTGGGATTGCGTCCGCCGATCATGGGCAACGCCGTGCGACCGATGCCGGGCGGCACGACGTTTCAAGTACGTTGGACATGGCCGTCTCCCCGATACACGACCAAGTGCCTCCTCAAGATTTGCCCATCACAACCCGGAGCGGAAACAAGCCCCGACGATGTCCGTGCTCACCAAACGTTTTCGCTGGACCGCGAGATGTACGAAAAGGCGGGCGGTTATCGGCGAGTCGTTGCCAAGCCGAATTGGCTCAACAGTTACGCCGTGGTGTGGGCGATGATCGATTTGGGCTTCGCCAAACTCTACAGCCAACCGCTGGTCCTGGGCCGTTTGGGCCCAAGAAGCGTCGCGTCCGCACGGTGACGCAGAAAAAGCGGCGCGACACGGAATTTGCGAGAGATTTTTGACAACGACTGTGGCCGAGCGCCCAAATCACTTGTTGCACGAATGGCGGATTCTTATGTTACCTGCCCGCTGCCCAAGTGGCGGAATTGGCAGACGCGCTAGGTTCAGGACCTAGTGCCCGTAATGGGCGTGGAGGTTCGAGTCCTCTCTTGGGCACCTTGGTATCAAAGGACTTACGTCGATCCGGCGTGAGTCCTTTTTTTGTGCCCTTGCCGAATTGTGAGCGCTTTGTGAGCGCCGTTGGGTTTGTGCACGGTTTGCATCGATAGTCGATTCACTCGACCGGCTCCTACGATTTCGCGTCGTTTCAGCGCACACAATGCGCTCACAGGAGCTGGTCATGTCGTGGATTCACAAGCGCGGAAAGACGTTTCATCTTGGGTTTCGATTCGGCGGACGTGTCTTTCGATTGTCACTCAGGACGGACAACGAACGAATCGCCAATTCATCGGCAGCCCGAGTCGATGAAAATATCCGCCTTGTGGAAACGGGACGCCTCCTGATCCCTGACGACTGCAATGACATCGCCACGTTCTTGCTTTCTGACGGCAAACTCGACGCGAAGCCCGCCGCTCCGAAGCCGGTAACCCTGCCTGAGTCGGTGCTTAAGCAATGGTTTGAAAACCATCACCCTGGCTCGAAACACGCATTCTGCGCAGGGGCCATTGCCCGGAGCCGGACGAGCCGAACCGATCCAGCTCAGCTATCGGTCTCGCAGGCCCACGGTCATCTCAAGCGAACGCTCAAGAACAGCAAGTGGTCCAGCGTTCGTGGATGGCATGTCCTTCGTCACACCTTCGCTTCAAATTGCGCAGCGAAGTGTGTTGATCAGCGTCTCATCAACTCCTGGATGGGGCACCAAACCGAAGAGATGATGAAACGCTGTCAGCACTTGAAGGTGAATGACCTCGAATTCACGACATGAATGGCGTATTGACTCGCAATGGCAACCTGCCGCTTGAATGGCGGTTCACCGGGCCGGTAATCCCCAAATGACCATCGGCGGATTAGCAGGCCACATCACGCGGAGCGTGATGGCTACTTGAATCTGCTACCTTCGACCGCGAGCAAAAAAAATCAGTCCTGGGCACTTCGAAGTGTTATCCACGAAGCAGTGACAGCAACGTTGCGGCGGCCAGATCGGCGAATTCCTCGTCGTTGATGTGATGGTCCGATTCGATGATCGCATCGGCCGACACGTCGCCGCGAATGGCGTCGAACAGCGCGGTGCGAGTCTGCGGGTCATCGAATGGTTGGCCAACTTGATCGATGGCCGACACGCCGCCACGCGGTAGGAGAACTCGGAACGGTGCCGTCGATCCACTGACTTTCCGAGCAATGTCCTCGCCGATCATGCGGTTTTCGTTGGCAGTGGTTCGCATCAACGTCACGGTGGGGTTGTGGACGTGAAACTTGCGGTGGCGGAACTCGGGCGGCACCGTTGCCAGCGGCCCGAAGTTCACCATGTCCGTGGCGCCGACCGATACGACTTGAGGCACACCGCCACACGCGGCTGCCGTCAGCCGGTCCGGGCCGGCGGAAAGTGTGCCGCCCACCAATTCGTCGGCAATTTCCGTGGTTGTGATGTCCAAGACTCCGGCGAACAACCCGTCCGCGATTAAGCCTTCCATCGCCTCGCCGCCGCTGCCAGTGGCATGAAACACCAGCACTTCGTAGCCCGCGGCTTCAAGAATCCGTTGGGCTCGCAGCACGCAGGGCGTCGTGACTCCGAACATCGTGGCGGCGATCAGTGGGCGATCCGTCGCCAAAGCCAACTCGGCGGGCTGGAATTTGATCATGCCCACGATCGCGGCGGCGGCTTGATGCAACACTGTGCGACTGATGCGATTGATGCCCGCGATATCCACCACGGAATTGAGCATCATGATGTCTTTGCCACCGACGTACGGTCGAGTTTGTCCGGAGGCCAACGTGCTGACCATGACCTTCGGAACTCCCAGCGGTAACGCCCGCATGGCCGAGGTGCCGATGGTGGTTCCCGCCGAGCCACCCAACGCGAGGACACCTGACACCTCGCCGCGCCCATGCAGTTCGACGAGCAGATTCCGAGCCCCACCGGCCGCTGCGGCAACCGCAACGCCGCGATCGCCTTGCGCAGCCATTTCGGCCAGCGAAGTTCCCGCAGCTGCAAACACTTGTTCTCGCGAAACGTCGGCAATCCCAATCGCTTGACCAATGCAGCCGGTATCAACAATCCGCACTTCCAAGCCGAGACTACGAATCGCATCGGCAACGAATGCGGCTTCGTGTCCCTTGGTATCCAGTGTTCCCAGCAGATAAACGCTCACGATTGGCTCCTGCAGTTGCGGCCGATTCGATTGGGTGACCGGGGTTGGAGCAAGGAAGGAGCGAAACCCCGGATTTGCAGGGAGCTAACTGGGTGTCGCTCCAACCCCAACACGTCGCCGCTGAGTTCGGACCATCAAGCAAGGATCTCCGTCACCACGCGACCACCCACGTCCGTCAGGCTTTCTTCGCGGCCTTGATGGAAGTAGGTCAAGTGTTCGTGGTCGAGTCCCATGAGTTGCAGGATCGTGGCGTGGATGTCGTGCAAGTGGACTCGATTTTCGACTGCCTGAAAGCCGAATTCATCGGTGGCTCCATAGCGAAGCCCGCCCTTGACGCCGGCTCCCGCAAACCACATCGAAAACCCATACGGATTGTGATTCCGACCCGGAGCACCTTGACCTTCGCTGAACGGCATCCGACCGAATTCACCGCCCCACACAACCAGCGTTGACTCCAACAGCCCACGTTCTTCCAGGTCCGTCAGCAACGCGGCGATGGGCTGATCGATTTCGGCTCCGTGCTTGCCGTGGTTCTTTTCGATGCTTTCGTGTGCGTCCCACGTGTCTTCCAAGTGTCCGCCGCCGGAATAGAGTTGCACGAAGCGGACGCCTCGTTCCACCAACCGCCGAGCGACCAAACAATTTCGACCGTATTCGTCCGTGGGTTGCCGACCGACTCCATACGCCGCCAGCGTTTGCTTGGATTCCTTCGCGATATCCACGGCCTCGGGAGCTTCCGACTGCATGCGAAACGCCAATTCGTACGACTGAATCCGCGACGCCAATTCGTGGCCGCCCGGTCGCACTTTGAGATGTTGCGCGTTGAGTTGGGCGAGCAGATCGAGTTGTTCACGCTGAGCAGATTGCGTGATGTGCCGGGGGCCTCGCAGGTTGAGGATCGGATCGCCGACCGGACGAAACATCGTGCCTTCGAACGTCGACGGCATAAACCCACTGGACCAGTTCGGTTGGCCGCTGATCGGTCCCCCGCGTTTGTCGAGCACCACCACATATCCGGGCAGGCTCTGGTTTTCCGTTCCGAGCCCATAAACACACCACGCCCCTAACGACGGCCGACCGATGAATGTCTTGCCCGTGTTGATGGCCACCAACGCCGATCCGTGCGCGTGGCTGTCCGTGTGGCACGAGTTGATGATCGCCAGCTTATCGGCGTGTTTGCGAACGTTTGGGAAATAGTCGGAGATCAGCAGCCCACTGTCTCCGCCCGGTCGAAACTTCCGCCACGCCGGCGTCAAGAACCCGACTTTACGACCGCCCGAGTTGATGTACTTCTTGTCGACCGGGAGTTGCTTGCCGGCGTATTTTTCCAGCTCGGGCTTGTAGTCGAAGGTGTCGACTTGGCTGGGGGCACCATTCATCGTCAAGAAGATGCAGGCCTTGGCTTTGGCCGGAAAGTGTTGCTGCTTCGGCGTGAGCGGCCCGGCGACTTGTGTTTCCGCGTGAAGATGTCGATTAAAGAAGCGGTCGCCATCGAGCAACGACGTCAGCGCCAGACCGGCAAAGCCGACTCCCATGTCCCAGACACATTCGCGGCGAGTCATACCGCATGGAAACAGGCTTGCGGACGGCGATTGGTTTTTCATGAGATTGCTCGCTACTACCACGAGTTGTCATTGTCGTGGAACGATGTCGAATCTGGCGCGTGAGACTTGGAATTGCGTCTGACTTTTCATGATCATGGCAGGACTGTCGGGTTCGCTCATTCACCGCTGTCGCAAGACCCCACCGCGAGCGGGATGAACCGTGGCTTGTGGGGATGTTCGAGGTCACGCACTTGATCCGGGAGGCTCGGCAAGACCGGCGCGTCCAACGAG
>JAQBZS010000297.1 GCA_027622115.1 Planctomycetota bacterium
GTTTCGCTCGTGCCTCGCTCCAACCCCGGCCACCTGACCACTACACCGGAAGACACACAACAATGAACGAAACAACGTCGACCACGACACCGCCAATCATCACCGTCCAGCAGCACATCCTTCAGGAACAAAAACGCTTTCCCGGATCCTCCGGCGAATTCTCGTGGCTGCTGTCGGGGATCACGATGGCTACCAAAATGATTCAGGCCAAAGTGCGGCGGGCTGGACTGTCCGACATTCTCGGCGAGCAAGGAGCCGTCAACGTTCAGGGCGAGGTTCAGCAAAAGCTGGACGTCTACTCGAACGAGGTCCTGATTCATTGTTTAAGCGCCCGAGAAAGTATCGGCGTGTTGGCGTCCGAGGAAAACGAGGAGCCGTTGCTGGTTCACCGGGGATCGGAAAACGCCAATTACGCCGTGGTGTTCGACCCGTTGGACGGTTCGTCGAACATCGATGTCAACGTGAGTGTCGGCACGCCCTTTTCGATCTTGCGACGTCCCGAAGGTGTCAGCCTGAATGAGCCGGAACAGTGGGTGCTTCAACCGGGCAGCAAGCAGATCGCGGCCGGATATGTGGTCTACGGCTCTTCGACGATTCTCGTTTACAGCGTCGGCAACGGCGTGCATGGCTTCACGCTGGATCCGGCGGTTGGAGCCTACATCCTCAGCCACCCCAACATGCGGATGCCGGAGCAAGGCGGTTATTATTCGGTCAACGAGGCTTACCGCGATTCGTTTCCTCCCAGGTATGCGGAATACATCGATCGTCTGCGGAGCGGCGTTCTTGGTCGCAAATACGCATCGCGATACATCGGCTCGATGGTTGCGGACTTTCATCGCACACTGCTGAAGGGCGGTGTCTTTCTCTATCCACCGACCCAATCGAATCCGAATGGAAAGTTGCGTTTGCTGTACGAAGCCAACCCAGTCGCGTTTCTTGCCGAGCAGGCCGGCGGCACTGCGATCGACGGCACGCGGCGAATTCTCGACATTGAACCGAAAAGCATCCATCAACGGACTCCGCTGGTCGTCGGCAGCCGAGTTGAAGTGGCGGAGTTCGAACGATTTGTGCTGCAATCGACGCCGGGCCAGCGTGAGATTCAATCGCCATGACGGACGGCTCGTTTCTGTTGATTGAAGAAGCACCGTGTTCCGGCGAGTGGAACATGGCAGTCGATGAAGCTCTGTTGGAGCACGCAGCCGACCACTCGATCCGCAGCGTGCGAGTTTACGGCTGGAAAGAACCGACGGTCTCGTTGGGTTACTTTCAAGACATCGACGAGTTCGCCGACCATCCGACGTGGAGCAAACTACCGGCCGTTCGGCGACTCAGCGGCGGCGGGGCGATTCTGCATCATCACGAGATCACCTATTCCTGTTGTCTCCCCGCGAGCGATCGCTGGTCGCGGCATCCGCCCGATCTGTACGACGCCGTGCATGGCGCCATCGTCGATCTACTCCGTCCAGCAGGCGTGCCAATCCAAAAACGGGGCCAACGTCTGAGTGACGACTCACAATTCCTGTGCTTCGCTCGCGGCGACGAGCGGGATCTGGTGATCGGCGAACATAAAGTCATGGGAAGTGCTCAGCGTCGCCGGCGCGGTGCCGTGTTGCAGCACGGCAGCCTTTTGCTCAGGCGTTCCGAATACGCGCCGCAGTTTCCCGGATTGTTTGATTTCGGTCTGAATTTCGCACCGAATCTTATCAGCGAAGCACGGATGGCAGGGCAAATTGGGCAGTCCATTACGGAGTCCATCCAGCGCGAAGATTTTCAGAGGGTGCCGTGTCTTGCTGAATCCATCAAACAGCGTGCAAAAGTCTTGCAGGATCGCTATCGCTCGCTTGAAATACGTTGACATTCGGAATTTGCACTGCTAGCGTGAACTTCGCGCGGACCACACTTCATCGATCATCTCTTTTCCAACACTTGGTCCCGACGACCCTTCATTCCACAAGCGTTCTTCTCCCCAAGAACTGTCCTTCAACTCGGTTCGGCGTACCATTTGTGGGCGTCGAAAGAGGATCCATTCAGGCGGAGTGACACAATCCATGTTACGGGCAGAATTGAAGGTTGTTGGCGGCAAACATGACGGCAAAGTCATTCCGCTGACCACGAAAAAGTTTCTCATCGGACGGGAAGAGGATTGCCACCTTCGACCCAATAGCGACATGGTCAGTCGCCACCATTGCGTGTTCACGCTGGACGATTTCAGTCTCCGGCTTCGTGACCTTGGCAGCACCAACGGAACCCAAATCAACGGAGAACGCCTCCGTGGACAAACGGTCCTGAACGCGGGCGACACCATTTCCATTGGTAATTTGGGCTTCGAAGTTCGGATCGATAAGTCGAGTCCGATCGAGCCGATTGAATTGCCGGGCGGTGGTCCGGAAACGGTCGAATTGTCGGCGTCCGAAACAATGAGCATGCGGGCTCTGGACAGCACGACGCACGACGAAACCACGGTGATGCCCGTTGCTCCGGTTCAAGCCCCAATTCAACTTGCTCCCGTCGAACAAGAACCGATTCTTGTTGAAGCTGTTGCCGCACCGGTTGCGGCTGCACCTCAAGCCGCACCGCAATACCAACCCCAACCTGAACAGCAACAACCGGCCTATGCCCCGCAGCCCGCGATGGATCCCGCCTATGCCCAGCAGGGATACATGCCGATGCCTGGTTTGCCCATGCAGCAGCCAATGGGATATCCACAACCGGGAATGATGTATCCGCAACAGGGATATGGCTACCCGCAGCAGGGCTACATGCCGCAGCCGGGAATGCTTCAACCTGGAATGGCATACCCACAACAAGCCTATGGCGCGCCGCAGCAAATGGTGCCTCAACCCGAAGCACCGCAGCCCCAAGCTCCTCAACTGGAACAATCGTCGTCAAGAAGGATACCCACCGCGCCGATCAAGTTGCCGCCGCCGGAATCGACCGGAGCACATCAGTAAATTTGGGGTGGTCCGACAATTGGAAAACTCAATCCCTCGTGGCTTCGGACACGGGGGATGTTTTGTTTGTACTGCTGATCAATGGAGTCCAACCCGTGCCCGATCCTGCCGATGTTCAACGAAGATATCGAGAGTTTCTCGATTTAATGCCGCTCACATTGGCGTTGGCCGGATTGCCCGAGAGCGAGCGAGGCAAGTACTTTTCGGAAGAGCAAATCGAGGGTCGCGTCTACACGATCCAACATGCCTACAAAGCCGCTAGGCAGCTCGCGCGGGAAGTGGTGCAGAAATAAGGCGAACCCAGGAGTCGTAGCCACGCTCGCCAGAGCGTGGACGCTCGCCAGAGCGTGAATTCCGCAGCGACGCTCCACCTTCTGGCGACGGTGGCTACCGGTTGTGCGTCCGGTTTGATTGGATGTCGCTTTCGCGGAATTGCCGAAGGCAAATCTGGAGCGGTGCAATGCGTCGATGCTTGTTCTTGCTAATCGTGCTCGTCAGTCCGACGTTGGTGCAATCCCAGGAGACGACCGACCGCGAGGCGGAATACGTCAGCTTCTTGAAAGCGGAAGGGATCGAGCCGACGCAGGAATCCATCACGGCATTTTTTGCATCGATTGCCGTCACGGCGGAACGTTCGGCGATCCTCGACAACTTGTTCGCGCAATTGGGGCATCCCGATTTCTCGCAACGCGAACTCGCCATGAAAAACTTGGAAGCGCTGAAGTTCATTCCGGGTCCGTATTTTGACCGTGCCATTGGCGGCAACGATCTGGAGATTCGCTGGCGAGCGAAATTGCTGACGGCTCGAACTTCACCGCACCAATCGTCGCTACTGTTTGCCGTGCTCCACGTCGCTGAAAGTCGTCGAGTCCACGGGCTGACCAATTCGCTGCTGCACATGCTGCCGTTTTGCGGTCACTCGTATTTACGCGAACAAGTTCTCGGCACGTTGGTGGCAACCATTCGCCCGCAAGACGAGCTGGTTCTTCGGACGACCCTGACCAGCAAGGATCCCCAATTGCGGCAGCTATCCGTCGCCGCGTTGGAGCGTTTACTGTCCGCGAAGTTCGACGACGAACTCAGACGGTTCTGTAACGATCCGGCCGACGCGGTGCGATTTGCCGCCGCGAGAGGACTCGTCAATCACGGAAATCACGAAGGGCTGGCCACGCTGGCTCGGTTGCTGGAATCTCCCGAGGCCGCGATTCGCACGAAGAGCCTGGGGTTGCTGAGGCACTTGAGCGGTGAGTCGTTCGGATATGTGGCGTACTTGCCAACTGCTGCGGATTCCGTCCGACAGGCCAAGCAGATTCAGTCGATCGCGAAATGGCATGACTGGATCGCGAAGTCCGGCCCAGCGGCGAATTGGAAAACCCCGATCAGCGACGTGAAATACGAATTGGGCCGAATTCTGTGTTGCGGGTATTCCACCAATAAGATCTACGAGATGGATCTGTCCGGCAATATTCTCTGGGAGCAGACCGTCGCCGCGTATCCGTGGGGCTGTCACGGGTTGCCGAATGGGCATCGAGTTCTGGGTTCCTATCGCGAAAAGCGAGTCACGGAATACGACGCGGCCGGGCGGATTGTCTGGGAGAAGACGAACCTGCCGGGCGGCGCGTCGTGCGTATGGCGACTGGCCAATAACAACACGCTCGTCACATGCACCGACGCCAATCGCGTGTTGGAGATCGCTCCGGACAAGTCGATCGTCTGGACGACTCAGATCGATGGCCGACCGACCGATGCGCGACGATTGCCGAATGGTCGCACGCTGATTTCGCTGCAATCGGCATCCCGAATCGTGGAAGTCGACACAACCGGCAAAGTCGTGTGGGAGATTCGCAACGTCAAAAGTCCGCTCAGCTCACAGCGATTGGCGTCCGGGAATACGTTGGTCTGCAGCGCGGGCAAGGGTGGATCGATCATTGAATTCGATGCCGACGGTCGAGTTGTGTGGAGTGTCGACACGTTCAATTCACCGTGGTGTGCTCAACGTCTGGAAAACGGCAACACACTGGTGACCGACCTGGACGGCATCACCGAAATCAATCCCGCAGGCCGACGCGTTTGGTTCACCCCACAAAAGGGCATCGGCAAACTGCACCGTTATTGAAACCAGCACGGATTTTCGCCCGTAACATCGCGAACTCCTTATCGTGTTGACTCAATTGTCGAAAGAACTCATGAATCCATTTCAAGACAAACAGCGCGGGTGCCTACTGGGGTTGGCGATCGGAGATGCCTTGGGGGCGGCCGTGGAGTTTCAACAGCCCGGCACCTTTGCTCCGGTCACCGGCTACCGTGGTGGTGGTCCACATGGGCTCAATCCCGGCGAATGGACCGACGACACGAGTATGGCGTTGGCCTTGGCCGACAGCATCGCGCATGCGGGCTGGGATCTGAACGATCAGGCTGGCCGGTACGTCTCGTGGTGGCAGCAAGGCGAGTATTCCGTCAACGGGCGCTGCTTTGACATCGGCATCACCACCCGATCGGCACTCGCGCGGTTTCAGAAACACCACGACGCGAATTCCTCCGGCGATTCATCGGAACGCGCAAGTGGCAACGGTTCCATCATGCGACTCGCGCCGGTCCCCATCCACTTCGTGGAAGACTTCGCCGGACGAATCGAACAACTGGCCATGCGTGCGGTGGAATCGAGTCTGCCGACTCACGCCAGTCCGCAATGTTTGTCCGCCTGCCGCTACTTCGCAATTGTGCTCGCCGGCCTGATGCAGGGGCTGGATCGCGACGCAGTGTTGTCGACCGATTGGGAACCGCTCGAGAAGTTGCGTGCGATTGAGCCATTGCACCACGAGATCGACGCCGTGGCGGCCGGCAGTTTTCGAAACCTTCGACCACCGGCGATTCGCGGAAGCGGCTACGTGGTGAAGAGCCTCGAAGCGGCGCTTTGGGCCTTTTGTGACGCGAAAGACTACCGCGAGGCCGTCTTGAAAGCCGTGAATCTCGGTGACGACGCCGACACGACCGGGGCCGTTTGCGGTCAACTGGCAGGCGCATATTGGGGTGAAACTGGAATACCGCAGGAGTGGCGCGACGAGCTGAGACGAGCGGACTTGATCGAGTCCGCATTGACCGGGCTTCTCGATTCGAAACGTGCAGCACAATCAGTACGGCCGACCAGCAGCGTCGGCCCATCGGTCGCATCCGAGGATCCGCCAACAAATTCGAGCTATTGGGCCGATCCGGGACGACTGCTCGCGGGGCCCTACCCCGGCGCTGTGTCACCCGACAAACATCGAAAGAAGGTGCAAGAACTCGTAGACGCCGACGTGCGTGTCTTCGTGAACTTGATGGAACCGAACGAGGTCAATCACTTGAGACAAAAGTTCGCGCCTTACGAGAACGTGGCCCGCGAATTGGCGTCGGATGTGACGTGTGTTCGCTTTCCGATTCACGATGGGTCGATACCGTCGGTTCGTGAAATGGTCACGATCCTGGATGCAATCGACGGCTATCTCGATGCCGGCAGAGTGGTCTATGTTCATTGCTGGGGTGGCGTCGGACGTACGGGAACGGTCATCAGCTGTTGGCTGATACGCCATCATCGGGCGACAACCGACAGTGCCATCGCGACGCTTGCAGAACTTCGCAAGCAAGACCGCGAGCGTGGCGGTCGCGATTCACCAGAAACTCCCCCGCAAATTGCGTTCGTTAAGAACTGGACGGAATGATTTGGTTCCGGTGATTGCCGACACGCTTGCGAATCAACGGGCAAACGTCGGCGATTGTCATTGTCCGCGAGTTCGCAATTGGGCTCATTCGCGAGTGATGAATTCGTCCAAGTTCATCAGCACGCGAGCCAGCGAAATCCAGGTGGCTGTTTCGGCGGGCGATTCGAACACTGCGAGTCCCGCTGTCACGGATTTCGCGGCGGCTGCCGAAGACGAAAACGCGGCACGCTGCGAGGCGACGAATTCGTCCAGCACCTGCAATTCACGACCGGACGGTTCGCGGCTGAAACACACACGGAACCCGTGGCGGATGCGGCCTTCGTCGGATGCAGAACCTTCGCGCATTAGTCGCATGCCCAAAGCCCGCGCCATCTCAAGAAAGGCGAGATCGTTGGCCAGTGTCAGTGCTTGCAGCGGGGTGTTGGATCGAGAACGCCGACTGCACGAGCGATTCGCGTCCGGCGCGTCGAAGGTCGGCATCATCGGATAAATGCTGGATCGCCACAGATACGTGTAGATGCCGCGACGGTATCGATCCTCGGACTGGCTTTCCGGCCACGACTTTTTGACCTGGGTCAGCACATAAATGCCTTCCGGTTGCGGCGGATAAACGCCCGGACCGTGGAATTTCGTCGCCAATTGACCGCTGGCGAACAACGCCACGTCTCGGATGACTTCCGCTTCGAGCCGAAGCCGATTCTGCCTCGACAGTAATTGGTTTTTGGGATCGCGTAGTTCCATGTCCGGTCGCGTGGTCGAAGCCTGCATGTACGTCGCGGACGTCAGAATCAGTCGATGCATCGACTTAATGCCCCAACCTCCACGGATAAACTCATGAGCCATCCAATCCAACAACTCGGGGTGCGTCGGGCGAGCCCCCTGAGTGCCGAAGTCGTTTTCCGTGGCGACAAGTCCGAAGCCAAAAAATCGTTGCCAGAACCGATTCACGGTGACTCGCGCTGTCAATGGATTCTGGGGATCGAGCAGCCACTTCGAAAACTCAAGGCGGTTCGGTTCGCGGCCCTTCGGCAATTGATTTAAGACGGCGGGTATTTTTGGATTCACGGCGGCACCCGATCGCAAGAAGTCACCGCGAACATGAATGTGCGTCTGCCTTGGCTTGGCGCGTTCCTTCAACACCATCGTCTTGGGGATTTGCTTGCCGAGATCCGTGCGTTGCTTCTTCAGCGTCGCCACTTTGTCCGCGAGCGGACGGCGATCGGCGGATGTGGCCAGGTAGAAATTCACCAATTGCGTTTGCTGATCCTTGCTTCGTTTGTCCTTTTCGACGACCGCAAGTTCTCGGATCTTGGCGGGCACCGACAACACTTCGGGCGG
>JAQBZS010000298.1 GCA_027622115.1 Planctomycetota bacterium
CCGGTTGTAGGCCTTCCGGGGCACTCCATCGACAAAACTCAAATGCGCCACGATCCACCGCATCGAGAAGACATGGAAGTCACGATGCAAAACGCGAGGAATCTCAAGCACTTCAGACTGATGGGTCTCGCGTGCGCCTGCCTGTGGAGTGCGGTTGATCTCGCGGCACAAGACGTCGCCCAGAGTTCGGTGGAATTCGCCGAATTCTCGCCGATCGAAACGGACTCGGGAAGCGATCCCGATTCCATTATTCCGGCACAATTCACGCGACCGGTGAATCCCACCACCGACTCGGACCAGGAACCAGGAAGCGTGCGCATCCGGCGTCTCGGCAACCCGCGCATCAATCGACTTCCCGGAACGTCGTTTCTTTCCGATTCGGAAGCCAAAAAGCTGCCGTCCTCCGATCTGGGGGGCTTGCTCGGCAAATCTCCGTCGAAGCTGGGAATCGGCATTCAGAGTCGTAATCCGATCGTGAACGACGTCCGCACGCGGGGCAATCGCGTGGGCCAGTTGTTGGCGTCCGGCTCGTATTGGGCACCGGCGCGGATGGACTTGGATACGCTGCTCAACAAAGTCGATCCACGATTGATTGACGGAACGACCATCATCAAGGGCCCTTACAGCGCGATGTACGGCCCCGGTTTCAACTTTGTCGATTTCAGACTGGCTCAATCTCCGCGAGCCGAATACGGCCGCGACTCTGGTGGCAGCACCAGTATCGAGTATCAGACCAACGGCCAAGGCTGGTACGGGCGGCAGACGGCATGGATGGCCACCGAATCGTTCGGCGTCCAAGTCAGCTATGGGCACAAAACACGTAACGATTACACGGTCGGCAGCGGCGGCCAGTTGGTTTTGCCCGCCGATTCAATCGCCGAATTCCGCAGTCAGGGTGTTGCCGATGACTTGCTGCTTCCCACCTCGACGTTGCCGTCCAGTTTCAACTCGCGAGATTTCAGTCTGGCAATCGGGTTTGATCCCACGACGGACAGCCATTTGGAATTCAACTATGTCCGCCTCGATCAAACCAATGTTGAGTTCCCGGGGATGGTCTTTGACATTAACTATCTGGTCACCGACGGCTTCGAAATGGAATATCTTTTGGAAGACCAGGAGCTATTCGATGAGTTAAGAATTGAAGGCTGGCACAACCAAACGCGATTCCGCGGAGACACATCGCGCGGTGGGAAAAATCGACAGATTCCCGGTTTGTCCGTGTCGCTGGGAGCCGGCAACGGCAATCCCGCAGACAGCTTTGCGATTACGGATGTCGATGCCTATTCGGCCGGGTATCGCACGGCCGTCACCTGGGGATATCAGGATTCGCCGCGATTTACGCTCGGCACGGATCTGATCTACCTTGGGCAACAGTTGAACGACATCGAACCGAACCGTCCGGGCCGCACCAATTTTCCGATTCCACGTTCGCATTCCGCCGACATCGGATTGTTCGCCGAGTTGCACTTGGCGATCAACGAACGACTACGGATCACATCGGGAGCGCGCGCCGACTCGATCTCGACCGATGCGCGGAATCATGTCTCGGGTCTCGTCGAGGACGACGGTGTCACGCCGCGGACGCTGACTTCGGAATTCAATGTCGACAGTTTGGATCGCTTCTTCCAGTTGTGGTCCGCGTTCGTCACGGCGGAATACGAGATGAATCAACGTTGGACGGCCAACTTCGGTGCCGGATCGGCTCGACGCGCGTTGACGCTGACGGAATTGTATGCCGACCAATCCTTTATTGCGTTATTGCAACCGGGCATGCCCTTTCTATTCGGCGACCCGGACTTACGAGCCCCGCGACTTCGACAAATCGACCTTGGTCTGACTGCGGACTACGCCCCGCTGCGGCTGCATGTCGGCGGATTTCATGGCTGGGTCCGCGATTATGTGACGTTTGACAGTGTCGAAGACAATCCGGAAACGTTTGCGCCGGGACAGGAACAACATCGATTGGCCTTCACCAACACGGACTTGGCAACGCTTGTCGGCTTCGAATTCTCCAGCACCTACGACGTACATCGCAATGTGACGGCGTTTGGAACTGTCAGTTATGTCGAAGGCACCGATCGCGCGAGAAACGCCCCTTCACGCATCGGATCGGATATCCGCCCGAACCGCGGCCGGCCGTCCGATACGCCTCGTAGCGAGGTCGCCGGCGTGAACAGCGAACCGTTGCCGGGTATTTCGCCGTTGGAGTCAATCGTGGGCTTGCGGGTACACGAAGCGGCCGATCAGCCGGAATGGTCCGTCGAATTGACGGCTCGCATTGTCGACAACCAAGACCGCGTGGCCGCGTCATTGTTTGAACGTGCGACGCCCGGATTCACCATCTGGAACTTACGGACTTTCTGGCGTGCCACGGACTCGCTGTTGTTGACGGCCGGTGTCGAAAACATCACCGACAAGTTTTATCGAGAGCATTTGGATTCACGCGCGGGTCGCGGCGTTTATCGACCGGGTACGAACTTCTATTTTAGTTCCGAATTGTCTTACTGAGCCTACGGTCTAATCATGATTCACGGGCGCGTCATTTCGACGAAGCTACTCGCGACCGCCATCGCGCTGCTATTGAGCAGCGGGACCGCGCGCGCCTGGCAATTCGACGAGCAAACGCCGGAAACTCGCCGAGGTCCGATTTGGGGCGTCGGCGAAACCGTGGGCGACGGGATTGGGTTCGATCGCAGTTTCACCACCACCGAGGCCTTGATTCCGTTGTATCGCGACGATGGCAGTTTGTTGTTTTCCGACCTTAGAATGATGCTCGTCAACTTGAACACGGTTGCCGCGAATCTCGGCGGGGGATATCGCTTTTATAGCGAGCAACTCGACCGCACGATCGGATTCCATGTCCATTACGATTACCGCGATACACATGGATCGAGTTTTAAGCAGATTACGTCCGGTGTCGAGATCCTCGGTGATCAGTGGGACTTTCGAACCAACGCCTATCTGCCGTCGGCGTTTGGTGATCAGTTCGTCCGAGCCGATCGGTTTGACGGCCATTTCTTGTTGCTCAATCGATTCGCGCTGCCAATGCACGGTTTCGACACGGAACTCGGAACCCGACTACCGGTGCTCGAACGATTTCAGCCGAAGCTGTTCGGAGGCTGCTATCACTTTGCCGGCACGGATGTGCCCGATGTCTGGGGCTGGAAAGTCCGGCTGG
Organism: Planctomycetota bacterium; assembly: GCA_027622115.1. Classification (GTDB taxonomy): domain Bacteria; phylum Planctomycetota; class Planctomycetia; order Planctomycetales; family Planctomycetaceae; genus JAQBZS01. The sequence goes on from JAQBZS010000298.1 coordinate 3,179, forward strand.
AATCTCGAGTCACCGACACGTTGGCGTTGGACTTGGCCGTCCAAGACGACGCCACGTTCGGCACGACGGTCAACGCACGGATTTCGTTCCGCTTCCCCACGTCTGGATTTCGAAATCTGGAATCGTGGCGGGATCTGGGACGTCGCGTTTCACGTCGCGTTCGGTATCGAAGTCCGGTCGAACGTTTGGACGATCGCGTCGAGCGACTCAACTATGTGGTCGTCGGCGAGCAGCAAGGCACGATCGCGCGTCATCCCGCGATCGATCCGCTCAGCGGTCAACCGCATCCGAAGGCCGATCAGCCCATCGTGTTTCTGCATGTCGCTCCCGGAGGAAACAGCGATGGTTCGTTCGCGGATCCCTATGCCACACTGAATGCGGCGTTGGCGGATCCTCGCTATCAGAACGGTCAAGTCGATGTTGTGTATGCGCGACACAATGCGAGTGCCCCCATCGTGCATTCGGGCGACATCACAAACCTTGTGCCCGGCACGCGGATTCTCGGCAACGGTCCGTTTCAGAGCGTCAATACTCAACTGGGCTTCCAACACTTGCCGTTCTCGGGCGTGGACCCGCTGTTGCTTGACCTGCCACGAATTACAGGCAGCGTGTCCTTGGCCGACGACACGACACTTTCCGGTTTCGATGTGCAACGCGGTGTGTTCGGCGACGGTGTCAGCGGCATCAATCTCGTTGGCAACCGTATCCGCAACGTGGGTGGTGATGCCGTGCGACTGACCAGGATCGGCGGCCGGCTTGCCCAACCGTTTGATGCCGACGACATCGATCAGTTCAACGGCGTGCGAATCGAAAACAACAGAATCAGCGCATCGGGTGGTCGCGGAGTGAGTGTGGAAGTCACGGCGTTGACGGACAACGTGCTCATTGGAAAAAACGTGATCGAGAGCAACGGTGGCAGCGGCATCCATATTGGAGGCAGCGATTACGGCGTCATCGGCACCATCGGTCCGGAAGCGTTTAACACTCGCGTTGAAGTTGGGCTGACTCAGGTCAAGACCACGGGCGGTCACGGTGTCGAAATTGACGGAACGGATTTCCGCTCGAATAGCCGAGTCTTCCTATCGGACAGCCGTGTCGAAAGCAGTGGAGGCAACGGCGTACACATCGCGGGCGACAATTTTGCCGGTGCGGTGTTCATCCAGCGGACGCAGGAGAATGCAGCCAATGACGGTGTCGGAATCGTGAACAGCAGCGATGGATTCGGCATCGCTTTGACGGCGCCCAACTTCCGTGGCGCGTTGCAGGTGATCGGCAACTCCCGAATCTCCGGCACGAGCGGAATTGTCATCAACGGTGTCAACATGACCGGACTCGTTGGCATCGCATCCAGCACCACGTCGGGCGGTCAGCCGGTGATTTTCCCGACTCAAGAGATTGTTGCGACCAACGGCAATGGGATTGAAGTGTCGTCGGCGAATCCCTTGGGGCTCGGCATTCAAGACTTGCGGATCACGTCCACTGGCGGAAACGGCGTTGTACTCAGGAATGTCAACAGCGTGGATCTGAGCGGTGGCCTACGGCAGATTGTTTCGGGGAACGAAATCATCGCGCCCGACGGAAGCGGGCTGTTACTGCAACAGAATCCGTCCGACTTCTACAACATGGCGATCTTCGACAACACAATTCGCAATAGCGCCGACAACGGGATGCGGCTCGACATCGGCGAAACGGAATACTCGTTGATCCAAGGGAATAACGTGATCGGGAGCGGAGCCGAAGGCGTCTTGCTGCGGCACTCGGGCGGAACATTTCCCGGCAACCAGATCCTCTTTCGAAGCAACACACTGTCGTCGAACAACGGCGGCGGCAGCGATTTACTCGCGGACTTCACCGGCACGGGTGAGTTGCTGTTCTTGTTGGAAGGCAACTCCAGTTCCAATTCAGTGCCGACGGGGCAATTCAACTACGACATGCGATCCAGCGGCGGAGGCTCGTTACGGTTGCTTCCAGAAAGTGCGCCGGGTGTATTCGATCAGACGAACACAGGCTCGGTCGGTTTGAACGGCATCTTGTTGGCACCGTGAGGCGAGTGAGTTTCCGTGGGAGTGTGTCGGGTAGCGCCGGTTCCCACCGACCGGAATCGCCACGAATGTCATCGCTTCTTCGCGGCACGGTAAACCCACGTCTCAAGCAAGGTTGCTGATGAACCCGGGGCGCACGATGCGATTGCGAGCGTCAATCACCCGGCGACCCGTGGCGGTCGAAAGATCCAATGAAGACGATTCGTGCCCGTGCCGTCAACCACGCTGCCGCCGCGAATCACGACCTCGTATTCGTCGGCGAGTCCCCCGTCGTCGACCACAGGCCGAAGTAAACGGCTCACACGGAAAGAATTCCATCGCGGTCTCCGTTGAAATTGAAGGCCCCCACATGCTTATTCCAGCAAGGCCTCATGTTTCGCTTGCGATTTGCCTCGCAACAGATGACAGAGCCCCGCCGCAGCCAGGATCGCCAGCGTGTATTCCGCCGGCAGTCGATACCGGATCGACCCTACAAACAACATGTGGATCGACGAAAGGTACACGGCGGGACCGATGGTCATTAACAACACCCAGGCCGAACGATTGACCACGGCACCGCCAACCGCCAGCGCGATCACCGTCAAGAACCAGCCGGCCATCAGAACCGCAAGCAGCGGAGATTGAAACTGATCGGCATTCGGCCATGGCTTCCACATGCGAGCCAGTTTCGCGATGGCCAGTGTGATCGCTCGACCGGGATTCGCGGCTGCGTAATCCATCGCCTTGGCGCGGTAATGCCGATCGACGTCGTACTCGGACATGGACGCGATCAAGTCGTCGTTGATGATGAACTGCATGTTGCTGTCACCGGTGGCGTGTGGATTCAAGCCGTCATACAGACTCGGCCCAACCCACAACGTGGTCGGCACGAAGTGCCCGTCGCTCGCGTGGTAATTCCGCACGATCCACGGCAAAAGCGAAACCGCCACAGTCGCGTGCATGACGATGCCGTGCAGCACAACGACTCGTCGATTGCGGCACAGGATCAACGACACGCCCGCAAATGCCAGTCCCGCCAGTAGCCAGACCGGACGCGCGTAAGAGGTCGCCGCGATGGCAAGCCCCGCGCCGATCGCAAGACGAATGCTGTCCGTGCGCCGCAATTTCGCGTCCTCTCGCGACAGATCTTGAATCCGCGTCAATCGCACGAACAACAACAGGCTCAGCAGCATGAGCGCCGCGAAAAGCGTTTCCGTCAGCAACATCACCGAGAAACCGGCCATCACCGGCGAGAACGCGCACAGGGCACTCGCGCACAAGGCGACTCGCCGATCGAACAGCTCGCGGGCCAACAAGAACACCAGCCAGCACGCCAGCACTCCCGCCGCTGCCATCAGACAACGCGCAGCGAGAAAACTCTCGCCAAACACGCGAATCACGCCCGCCAACAGCAACGGCAAACCGGGCATCCTCAGAATGCGACGCGGGGGCTGGTGCACCGAGTATTCGTCTCCCTGCGAAATCCGGACGGCGAGTTCCCAGTACCCGTTGGCATCCCCTTCAATGACAAACGAACGGTCGGGTTCTTGGTCGAGTCGATGTTGCACCGCGATGGCGAGGACCACCCGTATCAGTAACGCCGAAATCAAGATCGCAGCGAGTGGGTACTGCTTGACGGTCCGCGTGATCAACATGTCGACCTATGTTTCAGAAGATTCAGGGCGAGTCGCCGTGGACCTGAGAAGAAGACTATACACGCTCCGGTGCCAACTACGCCGCCGGTTACGTGAGCTGGAACGTCGCCGTGATCGGGCGGTATATTGAAGACGGTTCCAGTCGAAAAAGCTTGATGGAAGGACTCGGCGTGGAAGAAACAGTCGTCACGGTTTCCGGCGGAATGATCAATGCGTCTGTCGAATGGCCGGATGGCACCAAAGTTGTCCTTCGCCCGTTGCCGAATGCGTCTGACGGCGTGACTCAAGCGGAAACAACCGAGCAGCGGTTTCGCCGACTCGCTTCACGCTGGCGGGCCGAGACCGCATTTGTTTCGTCCAGCGCTGAATTGGTCGACCATCCTGCTTTCAAGGACATTGTCAGCTTGGGTGAGGCGGTCGTTCCGCTCCTGCTTCGCGAATTAGAGAACGGCACCGGCCACTGGCACCGAGCGTTGCGGAGAATCACCGGTGACGATCCAGTCCCGGAGTCCGATCGAGGCAATATCGAAGTCGCCGTTCAATCGTGGTTGGCTTGGGGGGAGGAGCACGGCTACGAATGGTAGAGCCCAGCCTGGAGCAAGCATTCCCAGGGCTCCGTGACCAATATTACAAAATCACCAGCCCGATCAATCAGAACTACAACTGCATCGCCTTCGCCGCCGGTGATGATCAGAACTGGTGGTGGCCGGACGATGATGGTCTGGATTATTGGCCAACCGACGTCGAGCGAAGTCTGACCGTTGACGCCTTTCAAGAGGCCTTCGCCAAACTTGGGTATGAGCCCTGCGGCAAAAGCGAGTTGGAGGACGGGTACGAGAAAATCGCGATGTTCGCCTTCGACGGCACACCAAAACATGCATCGCGGCAGTTGCCAACGGGCTGGTGGGTCAGCAAGCTCGGAACACGCGAGGACATCGAGTACGCGCTCCACGATCTTTCGGGTTCCGTCTACGGACAGGTTGTGGTCGTAATGCGACGTGCCAATCCACCCGACGTCTCAGCGATGGGGCTGATGAGTGAATTAGGCGACCCGGCGATCTAGCGCGGATTATTCACTGTAGGGTGTGTCGAGGTCGTAAACCGTTGGTGCGTCATCAGCAAACCAAT
>JAQBZS010000299.1 GCA_027622115.1 Planctomycetota bacterium
CGCATCATCCGCCAAGCCGCCGCCGACCAGAGGTCGGACGGTTTGCGGCTTGCGGACGATGGAATTCACCTCTGGTCATGGGACGCGGCTCGCGAGGCTGTCGCCCGCGAGACCCCAATGTCCGACGCGGCGACGGTTCGTTCCTCACCGATCGTGCCGGCTCCCATTGGGGTCTCGCTGCCTCCTTCGTCGCCGCTCGCGCGTCCCGCACTTCGCCCGGCCACGCCGGGATCCGCCGCAAAGCGGGACGCGTCCGCGACCTACTGGTCGCGGTCAACACAGACACCCCTCAAAATCGCATTTGCTGCCGTTGTGAGCGTTGTTTCGACTGACTCTGGTGTCTGCCACTGCGACGCCACTCTTCGCGCCTTAGACGCGATGTATTGAGTCCGCGCACTTCCAACTCCTCGTCAGGCCGGTCGGCTCCATTGGCGGCGGAGCATAGTCCAATCGTCCAGAGTGAGTGATTCCGGCTGACGATTGCGGAATCGGCCGGCACACATCGCCGTCGACCATCCCAACCGCACGCGACAGTGCTGTGCCAGCAGGAACAGGCTTTGCCTGGCACCATTCTCGCCCTCAGCATCGCAATCAAACATCAGCGTAATAGTTCCATTCGCGTACTGGTTGGCCCATTGGACCAATTTGTCCGCTTGCGGTGGCGTGATCGTATTGGAGCACAGTCCAACCGCCGGCACACCAAGTGTGTCGAGCGCGATGACATCGTTCGGCCCTTCCACAACCACGATTCCGCATTCGGTCATTTGTTCGAGAAAACCCGGTTCGCTCAATCGCGACGCCTGTTGACCGAACAACTCCAGACCGCGCTGAAACCCTTTCACGAAATGAAACTTTTCCGGCTCCCGACCTTCGCCGCCAGCAGCCAGCCACTTTTGATGTTTGGATTCATACCCCGGATCACGGCCAAACCATGTCAACACCTGACCGCTTGCCGACAGCAATGGATACACAATCCGACCGCGCATCGTCCCGCCGGAGCGGTCGGCGCCGGCGTTGCTCGGCAAATACCCCGTACGCCACTTTTTGCACACCTCGGAAGAGAGGAAGGGACGGCGACGAAAATAGGCCGCGGCCGGAGGGCTCATCTGGGCAGGGTCGGTGATGAACTTCTCATCGAGGTTGACCAGGGACCGGACCCGCTCGTTGTCCGAACGGGCGAGCGGGAGGTTGGGCTGCTGTGGAGCAGACGACGGGCTGGGCGGTTCGATTGGCTCCTGTGGTACGTCCGAGTGGGTGACGCCATTGACCATTGCCTGTAAATCGGCGGCAATGTCCTTGAACCGCTGACCGCGTGGACGTCCCTCGGCGCTGGTTCCGGGCCGAAGCAGATCGCACAGTGAAACCAGATTTCCGCCTTTGCCGCACCCGTACTGATGGCAACGCCAGCGTTTCACGGGATCTTCGGCTTTGATGGCCAATGCACGGTCGCCCGTCTGGCCGTCATAGCCGCAATTGAGAAAACACCGCGTCCGAATCTCGGCGCCAACGTGGTGCACGTCCCCCATCGGAACGCCGTAATACGCCGCAATCTGCTCCAGACCGACCTGCGGCATGAGTTCATCAACGTTGATGTAACCGGGTCTTTCATGTGACATGCAAGCTGGATTGGAAGCGAACAAAAGGGGCGGATGCTATCGGGTATGACAGCAAGCGCAAGTCAGATTTTTGACTTTCTTCTCTTGGCATCTGCCAGAAGCGTGCTGTGTTGTCGTTGAAATCGGTCGCGAATCACACAGTCGGAGGTCGTTCTTGCCTCCAGCCGAAGAAGCAGCTTGTCTGCCAGTCTTGGCGTGCGGCGGTGACCGAAGCCTCGCCTGCGCAACGCGCTCCGGTCTGGTCGACCGACGCGGCGAAAGTTGACTACAGCAGAAAGCGAGGAGGTGATTTCTTGGCGTCATCAATTGGATGTCAGTGATGGTGTGCGTCTCCAACACAATCAGCAGTCGCCCGATCAGGCCGAAGTAGGTTAACTGATCGACGAACGGCCTGTTCCCGCTCGCATGAAACGGTCGTTTTTCGGGATTCCCTAATACTCGGTCACTCGGACGAGTTTCTGACCCAATCTGCAGCTGGGTGCCGGTTGGAGTACTGGGCGGATGCGGGACGACCGCTGAACCTGACGATGTCGCAACGAGCGTACTGCCTGACCGGCCTGCTTAAAGATGCGAAATCAGGGTTTCGCGACGACTTGTTTGAAGTGTTCCATCACACGGCCAAGTATCGGGGCGACTTCATCGACCTGGATGACCAGGAGATCGCCGGGGCGGATGATCGAAAAGGCATGGTCGATTGCCTCCATGGCGGCAGGGATGATCTCGATACTCGCTGCAGGAAAACCTGTTGCCAGCGCGCCTGCCCGAACCAGACCGGGAGTTTCTCCGTTCGCGCGGCCACGTGGATCGATGTCAGCGAGGATCAAGTGGTCGTAGACAGAGGCTAAGGCTGCACCAAACTGCTTAATGTTGTCGTCCGTTCGATTGCCAGTGCCGTGCGCAACGACAATCTTCTGCCCGGCGCTGATGTGTGGTAACGCTCGGCCCAAAGCCTTGATCGCCGGCACGTTGTGTCCGTAATCGATAATGACCTTGAATGCGACAAAGTCGATGACGTTCATTCTGCCGGGGTTCTGCGTGGCACTGGGATGGAAGGTGCTGATGCCGTTTCGAATCATGTTGACCGGAGTGCCAAGCCCGTGCAGTGCCGCCACCGCAGCCAGAACGTTCGCGGTGTTGAACGTTGCAACCCCTCGCAGGGTAATCGGAGCATCCAGTACCGAAAGAACATGCACCGGGGGTTCGGCAGAACGGATGACGACATCCTCGCCCTCCAGGATCACGGCGGTCCCGCCCGCGGCGAGATGCTCGACGACTGTTGGGTTTTCTGGGGACAGCGAAAAATAGATCAGCTCGCCGCCAGCCCTGTCCTTCAGCCCAACCACGGTGGGGTCGTCTGCGTTGAGGACTGAAGTGCCCGAGGCCCGAACCACTTCAATCACGGTACACTTCACCAGAGCAAGTTCTTCGAGATCTTCGACGCCGTCCGTGCCGATATGGTCCTCGTCCACGTTCAGCAGGATGCCGACATTGCAGTCGTCAAACCCGAGCCCCCGTCGGATGACGCCGCCACGCGCGACCTCGAGTACGGCGTGGTCGATGGTGGGCTCGCGGAGCACCACGCGAGCGCCCTCAGGGCCACTGTAATCTCCAGAAACAATGGGCATCCCATCAATCTCAATGCCCGTCGTGCCCGCAAATCCGACTTTTTTCCCGCTGTACTTCAGGGCATGGGCGATCATCTTTGTCGTCGTCGTCTTACCGTTGGTGCCGGTTACGGCAACGATCGGAACGTCGAAGTTTACGTCCGTTGGGAACAGCATCTCGACAAAAGGCTTGGCAACGTTGCGTGCTTTGCCTTCGGTCGGATCCAGATGCATTCGGAATCCTGGAGCCGCATTGACCTCGACAATCCCTGCGGATTTCGGGTCCAGAGGTTCGGCGAGACCGAATGCCACGATATCGATGCCGATACAGTCCATCCCGACGAGCCGGGCGATGCGTTCGCACATCAGTCGGACATCCTGATGGACCTGATCGGTGACGTCGCGGGCCGTACCGCCGGTGCTCAGGTTGGCTGTTGATTTGAGATACAGCTTCTCCTCGGCCGGAAGCACAGCATCAACTGTGTAGTTTCGCAGTGCGAGCAGTCGGTCGGTCATGTCGTCGATGGTGATGGTCGTGAGCGAGCGTTCGTGCCCGAAACCTCGGCGCGGATCGGCATTGGCGGTGTCGATTAATTGTCGAATCGACGACGAGCCGTCACCGACGACGTGCGCTGGTTCTCGAAGCGCCGCTGCCACCAGCTTTCCGTTGATCACGAGCACGCGGAAATCGAATCCCGTCAGGGTCTTCTCCACGATGACGGATTCGCAAACCTCTCGCGCGGACGCAAAAGCCGTTTCGAGTTGACGTTCGTCGGACACGTTTGCCGTGATGCCTCGGCCATGATTCCCGACCTCTGGTTTCACGGCGACCGGATAGCCGATCTTTCCCGCCGCATAATTTGCTTCATCGAGCGACATGACGATCGAGCCTTCCGGGACAGGAATGCCCGACCGTCCAAGCAGCTCTTTGGTCCGGAATTTTTCATCGGCGATTTCAACGCCCAAGGCGCTGGTTCGATCGGTCATCGTCGCCTGAATGTGGCGTTGCTTGATGCCGTATCCCAACTGCACGTGACTGGAATTGTTCAGTCGCCGTGTTGGAATCCCTCGGCGTCTTGCTTCTTCCACAATGCTAAGTGTGGATGGACCAAGCATGTTGTTTTCGCGGAGCATCTTGAGTTCAACGACGACGGCGGCGATATCAAACGGGCGATCTCGGGCGACGGCTTCGACCAGAGCCACCGCCTCTTTACCTGCACGGATCCCGACCGATTCAACTCGGTAGCGATAGACGACTTTATAAATGCCTTTCTCGAATGTGTCGTAGGTTTTACCAAAGCCAACATCCATCCCCGCAAGGCACTGTAACTCCAAGGAGATGTGCTCGACGATATGGCCGGCCCACGTGCCGCGTCTGAGTCGTTGCAGGAAACCGCCGGGCTCGCCAACGGAGCATTCGTGACTGTATAGCGTCGGAATCAACTGAATCAGGCGGTCCGGGAAACCCGGCAGAGTGTCGGAAGGCTGCTCTTCGAATTCACCAATATCCAGCAGCATGAAGATGGTTGGATAACGGCTGTAACGGTTCGGTCCCCTGAGGGCTCGGTGTTCCAGGATTTTCATGTGGGTGCCTGTATGCCTTGTCCATGCCAAGCCATACCGTGGCGTGCGCCACCCGCAAAGCCTGTGTGATTAACGACGATGATTCCCACGTCCACGCTTTCAGGCAACTCACTGAGTGCCCAGTCAACGGTTTGCTGGGGGCTTCGACTCCTTTCCAGTTCCACGTAGGCTCGGTAAGCCAGCAATGACCTGGCAATATGCTCGCCGTCACCTGTCGTCGCGATGGCACCCGCTTTGCCCGCGTACAGACCGCATCCTGGCAGGGGGACGTCCCCCACGCGGCCGCGAAGTACGGTTGTTGTGCCGCCTGAACTCAAGGCAGCCGCAAACGTCTGTCCGTCCCAGGCAACACTGCCGACGGTGTCACTGCCAAGAGCTTCACGCAGCGGCGTCTCAAAATTCCATGCTCGTTCGAGATCGGCACGCGACCATTCGCCGAGTTGGCCGCCGACTTGGCTGCCGGTGGCCAGCACCTGTCGGAGTCGTTCCTTCGCGCGATACGTGGTTGGATCGTATTCGTCAAAGTCGCACCGGCGGGCGAACGTTGTAGCACCGTCGCCGACAAGCAGCACATGAGGCGTATCGAGAAGACGCAGGGCGACTGCAACCGGGTTTCTGACACGTTCAATGGCGGCCACGGCCGCGAAGTCCCCGTCGCTGGTCATGCAGGACGCGTCCATCTGGATCGTGGTGCCGTCGAGGCGAAGATTCGAACCGGTTCCGGCGTTGAATCGCTCGTCATCCTCCAGGATTTGCGTTGCCGCGATCACTGCATCCAGCGCGTTTTCGTGCCGGGCAATCATCTCAAGTCCGGCGGTACAGGCAAGCCGTGGCCCATCGGTATAGGCTGGGTTCGACGCTGATCCGCCGTGACAAACTACAATTGGCATGCACTGACTGTATCTCCCCGCGTCGTGTTGGAATACAGTGGGAGCAGAATGAATCGCAAAAGCAAATCCACGAACGAAGTCACGGACCGGAAAAAACAAAAACGGGAGCCCAAGCGGATGCCAGAAAGGTCGCGGGCAAAGCGGTGAAAAGGGCGGCCCAGGCGGCGGAGATCGATCGCACGAATCAAATGCGTGCCATCACGATCTCGGCGGACGTTGATGAAGAACGGGCCAACGCACTGAATATCGTGACGGACCTCAAGGAGTGCGTGGCCAGCAAGAACTGCGATTTGCAAGTCGCAATGTCATCGTTCACTTCACGCGAACAACTTCGATTGCACACAGATTCGCCGTTCCAGACTCTGAACGCAGTTGGATCGTCAGATTGTCCGTGACTTCGATTCCCCGAACAGTGCGAACGATGGCCTTAACCGCCCCCTTCTCACTGACAGGCAATTTCACTTGCCCCAGAATCGCGTCCCCATTCGCCAGCACCGTCAGCAACGCCGATTGCGTGTCGTGATTGGCAAAGTGCAGATGCACGTCGTACGAGGCCGGTTTGTCGTTCGGACCCAGCAGCGGCAGCGTGATCTGCTTCAGGCCCGCGCCCCAGGATGAATACAGCCAAGGGTTGTCGCTGCCGGCGATCGATTTGGAGCGATCGTCCACGCTCCGGAAGCCACCCATCGCAGCGAATTCCGGCTTCAGATCGATCGCCACATCGAGCGACGTTTTCTGATAGGCCTGATACCGGGGGTACGACAACCAGATGTCGCCCTTGGTGTCTCGGCGGTCGCCAGGTGCTCCCAGATTGATCGCCATGCGTTGCACGGGGGTTTTTGCGCCGACGGAGCTGAAGATCGTCCACGGACGCCGTGGCTCGCGCGGCTCCATCACGATCGTCGATGCGATGGAGAACTGGCACACGCAGCCCGCGCTGGCTTCCGGGATCAAGACCAATCCGTTCGCGGCGATGGCATTGATCCAGCATCCCATTCGATGCCCGGCGAAATGCCGAGTGCCCGAATCGGATTCCAAGTCGTAAAACCCCGTGGCTCCCGATCGGAACAACAACATGCCCGAATCGCAGCCGGTGAGCATGCCGCAGTGGTGTCCCGTCCGCATGATCGACCACGGCGTGTCTTGTCCGGTCAGCGGGTGCTTGCGAGTCAATTGCGCGCCGGTTTGCAGGTCGAAGAACCACGGTTCCGCGAGGACTTTTTCGCCGAGGATGATGGGGCGGTGACGATAGTTGGCGTCCTTGGCCCACAGCTTGTACCCGTCCGTCGCCGACAGCGCCACCAGCCGTCGTCGCTTGAATTCGCCCGCGACAAACTGCCGCCAGTAATGGCCGTTCGCGTTGGCTCCGCCGAGAATCAACACGCCCTTCTGGTACATCAACGTCAGCTTGCCGCCGCCGATGCCGATTTCGCTGCAATCGGTGACATCGACGCCATGCGACCACAGTTTTTTGCCAGTGCGAGCGTCCAAAGCCACCGTGCGTCGGATGTCGGCTTTCTTGGCGCGTTCTTCCGCGATCCGCCGCTCTTCACCTTTGAGATCGGCCAATTCCGCTTTGTCTTCACGCAACAGGGCGGCTCGTTCTTCGCTCGTGATCGAACTGTCGATGAAGAACACCTTGCCCGGTCCCAACGCGATCGTGCGGTGCGAGATGCTGTTGCCTTGGTACAGCCACAAGTGCTTTCGCGTTTTCAAGTCGATGGCGAACACGCCGTCCGTCGCGTCGAGTGTTCTCAGTCCACGACGGCGACGACTCTTGTTGACTTCCTCGCGAACGGTCGCGGTTCCGACCAACCGCCCTTCGTGAACCGCCAAGTAACCCCACTCGTGCTTGCCGTCATCCTTTTCTTTCGGCAAGCGATGCACGGCCAGCGTCTTGCCGGTTGCCGCGTCCAATTCCAGACACTGGTCCTTGATGAAATGGAATAAGCGGTTTTGGCTGGCGGCGAGGTTGCCGGGGTTCTGATTTTGGAAGACGCCGGTTCGCATGGCTGCCGGGTTTTCGTGCTTCCAGAGGAACTGTCCGTTGTACGCGTCATAGGCCAGGATCGTGTCTTCGCCCTGCACGAAAAGCCGGCCATCGACCGACAGCGGGCCGACGGCTCCATCGTGCCGATTCACCATGTCGCCCGGGCCTGGGTCGCCGTACCACAACACGCCGAGCCCGCCTTTGATCCGCATGTCGTCGCCGATCGCGGTGTTGGCGGGATTGCCGTATTGATGCGTCCAACTGGCGGCACCGGGCAGGGCTCCGCGAGTCAACTT
>JAQBZS010000300.1 GCA_027622115.1 Planctomycetota bacterium
GCGCAGAAACTGCCGATCGTGTAAAGACGAATTCCACACGGTTATTGAGAAGTCACCGAACGGAAGCCGCCGACTTTTCTGCCTGGATTGCAACCGACGCAAAATCTCTCAAGATCTTGAGTGCGAACTGACGCCCGTTGAATTCGATCAAGTCATTTCCCGTTCAGATCACTTTGCCTCGGAGTTACGCATGACGACCCGTTTTCACGCCGTCGTTGCTTTCATCCTGAGTTTGTGCGTTCACGATGCAGTTTCCACAGCAGCCGACATCGAAGTGCGGCTGGTGGCTGCGGATGAATCGACCAAGCCGCTGGTCAGTGAGCTAGTCGATTTTCGGCGATCGCCGGATGGTGGATTGATCGCCGTGCAATGGGTTTCCGGCGTACTGCTTGACGGCAAGTCGATCTTCCCCGTGCGAAGCGACGGCATTGCCATTCCGAATGGGCCGAAGGTTGCCGGCTCGCCCACCAAATCGGCGACGAGTGACCTCAACGATCTATTGGGTGATATCAACAAGAAGAAAACCAGCTCGAAGAAACTGCGACCGGTGGATGTTGTCGATGAGCAATACCGCGAGGCCAAGCTGTCCGATGGACGGAAGATCGGACCGGTGAGACGACGGACCAGTGCGGCTCGCGTGGTGTTGTCGAAGTCTGCATCGGTGTCGCCGGGAAGTCTTTCGCTGGCGAAGGACGGGCGAATCGACGTCGCCTGCTATCCCGTGACCATCACTGCGGCGCGTGTGGACACGGGCGAACGCGACGTCTTTGTTCCTCGATTGTCGTACGAAGGCCGAGACCTGTTGGCGGATTGCCTGTTCGAACACAGCCCGGATGTGCCGCTGGGTGATGAGTCGGCGATGGCTCGTGGGAATGCTCAGGGTCAGCTCGGTTGGTTGAATGCGACTCGAGGTGGGAATCGCGACTTCCGCCGGCTGACGATCTACCTTCCGGCGAACGGACGTGACACGGCGTATCGATTGAACGGCCAAGAGTTTCATGTGAGTTCGGCGGGCGTCGGTCTTGTGCAGACTGCCGATGCGCATGCGAAGGCGACGGTGAAAAGTGTTGGCAAGTTTCAATTGCAGACCCATTTGCCGGCGGTGATCAAGCCGACTCTGGTGCCGATCGTCGCGAGCGTGGGTGGGGGCTGGAGCCTCCTTGATCAATCGCACGCGGAATTCGATGTCACTCGCCGACAGTTGGCTCCGATCACACTCAAATCCGCGCGGCGCGAAGTCACGTTGCAGCCTCGATTGCCGGACGGTGAACGTGCTTCACATCGCTTCGTGCAAGTGGTGGCGATGACCGAAGACGCGGAACCGGTCGTGCGACTCGTCGAAATGCCACTGGCGGCGGACACGACGAAGCCACGGTTTGCCGTGCGGATCACCCAGACGAATGCTGGCGGCGCGGACGATCTACCGCAACAGTTCGCGGCTGAATTGTTGCCGAATGTTGGGTCGGTCGACGGCTCGGCATCGTTGCGAAACGCGGGCAAATCCGGCGACATGACGCGTCAGCCGATTGCGATCGAATTCACCCGATCCGCCGCGAATACGTGGACGTCGTCCGACCTGGATGTGTCGGCCGGCCTGTACGGCTTGCGTTTGGGACTGGCTCCCCAAGCCAACGACGTGCTGCCGATCGTGATCGCCAATCAGAGTCGCGGATCAGTTTCGCTGGCGACGTATCACAATCGCAATGACTTCCTGCGAGGCGAGACGGCTCATTTGGGTGTGATCACTCGCGGACTTCGTGAAGTCTCGGACGTGCCGCTGTTGATCAAGTTGACGCATGAAAACGGCGAAACAACAGTTGTGGCAAAAGTGATCGCGGCCAGCCCGGCAGGGTCGGCACGGTCTCAATTCGTGGCGATCGATACCGGCGGACTGCGGCTGGGTCGCTACGTGATCTCGATCGGTAATCCAGAGATTCCCGATCACGCGCTCATCGCCTACGACACGTCGATCACGGTTCATGCCGCCAAGCCGAAGAGCAACTTTGCCGTCTACAGTTGGTTCGCCAACAGCTTCTCGGGTCCGATGAAGGCGGGCGACAAGACGCTGGTCAACATCCTGCTGTCACAAAAGCCGACCGGCCCACTGACGCCCGCTGAACTCGCACGCTACACGCGGCAGCCGACGTTTCCGTCCAATCTGCGAAGCACCTTCGCCTCCGACCCGCTGTATCCGTCGCCGGAAACCACCATCGGCTACGACGAGGAAACCGAACGCGAGATGGCCGTCGCCATGCGGTTGGGCATCAAGTACTGCCCCGATTATGGCTGGGGCATGAATGGTCAAGAAGCGGCGTGGAACCCGAAGCACACGCTGCCGGAAGAATTGAAACGCATCCAACGACTGTGCTCGCAAGTGACGCAGCGCTTCCGCGACTTCGGCAACTTCGGCGGGCTGCATTTGAACTGGTATCCGCGATTGGGCGGCAATTGGGAACAGCATCCCGCGACCGACGGCAACGCGGTCCCTCGCCGCGAGTTACTCCAAAAGCAGGCCGAAGCTGTCTATGCCGAGACGGCCGAGGACAAAGCCAGTGCGACCGGCGGACTCGATCGAGCCGTCCGCGCGCACAAGCATCGCGTGGGCGCGTTTGCCCGAGCGTACGATGCGTGGACCAGCCGCGCGAGGACGATGTCGGTCGGCTTTCCGCACGATGACGAACGAGATCAAGTTCGCAGCCACTTGCAACGCTTGGGATTGTTGCGGCCGAATGGACTTCCGTTGGAAGGACTCATTTCGCGTTTGGAGACCACGTCACTGAATCAGCCGGGGCTCGACGGCCGACACGTCTACACATCATTTCCGCCCATCAGTTGGTTCCAGCAACGCAACTACTATCCATCAACGTATCACGCGACTTTGCCGGTCTCGGCGGTTCACGCTTATACGGATTACGGTTTCTCGCCATTCCAACCGCTGTGGGGCGTCGATCATTGGGCGGCTCGATTCGGGCCGCCGTCGCCTCGAAACGGCAACATCCTCGGCAAGCAGCCGGTCTGGGCCACCACAATGAGCAACGGTCGCGACATCATGCTGCGACACGCGTTGTTGTTGGCCGGTCGCGGCGCGGACGGCATCGACATCAAAGGCCAAGACGATCGCACGGCGGGAGTGATCTCGGACTTCCTGCAAAGTTACGGCCCATTTTTCCGAGCCATGCAACCCAAGAGCGACGTTGCCATCATCACGTCCTTGCGGCAGCAATTCTCGACGAAGGAACTGATCGGTCAATGGATGGGCTACACCGGCGGCAAGTATTTCGATCTCTACGTCAAGCTGTGGTACGCACGTCGCCCGCCGCACATGCTGGCCGAGGACGACGTCACACTGGATCGCCTCAAGAACTACAAGGCCGTGTTCATCCTCGGCCAGCAAGTCCGCATGCCACCGAGCGCGATGATGGCACTGGCCGATTATGACAAGTCCGGCGGACGCGTCTTCAAGGACGCTGACACTGCGGACGTCTATCCCGGCACGACGTTTTCGCTGCTGCCGGCGCCGATCGCTGACAGCAATCGACCGGCGTGGGACACGAAGAAGTATTCGCAAACGCGAGACCAATTCTTCGTGGGCACTCAAGCGGGATACGAAGCGATCGCCGCTTCACTCGACAAGCTGCTCGGCGAATTGCCGCCGCCGCGAGTGCATTCGTCCGGCCACGACGTGCTGTTGGCCACGATGGAGCCGCCATCGATTGAGTCGGCCCTTTCCAATCTCCCGCCACCAAAAGGTCCGCGAGTCGCCGCGGCCGTGTTTGCCGTCAATGACAAACGCACTCCGCCGGGCATCGAGCATCCGTGGAATTTCTGGTCCGCCACAATTCTGAGTTCGCGGTCGACGCTGACGTTCGACAAGCCCTACGTGTTGTACGACCTGTTGGAAGCCGGACGCGAAATCCAATTGCAACGGCTAGGCGATCGTTTCGTTCATCCCGTGACGTTCGACCGTTGTTCCGGGCGAGCCTACATCGCCACGACGTCTCCGATTCGCAGCCTCAACGTGAAGACCGACGTCACGGCTTATCGCAGTGCAACCCTCCGAATCGAAGTCAAAGACGATCAACAAGCGACATTCGTCGATGCGTTGCCGTTTGAATTCACCGTCGTTGATGAAGCCGGAAACAACGTGCAAACGATCTACCGCGCGCTTGGTCCGGAGTCCTCGGTTTCTGTTCCCTTGCCCGGCTACGCGAAGGCCGGCACTTGGTCCGTGCGAGTTCGCGAGTTGGCATCCGGAATGACCGCCATCGTGCCGATCAAGAAGCTCGTCGCCGAGTTGCCAATCGCCGCCGCATCGCCCGTGCTGATGCCGCGCGCTGGGTCGGTCTCGCGATTCCTGAAGGACCAACGACCAGGACAGCCTCCGGTGCTCATCGTGCTCGATCAGAGACAACTGGACGCTCACGGCAAGGCCATTCAAGAACTGGCCAATCAACTTGCCGGTCACATCCACAAGTCGGGTCGATCAGCGCTGGTCCGCATTGTTGCCGCGGACGACGTCGTTCAGGTTCCGCAGCGATGGAGACCCACGGCAACGGATCGGCTCTACCTCACACAGGCACGAGCCGGACAGCGAACTCCCACTCCGGCTGCGTGGCTCGATGGAGATCGCAAGTGCTTGCGGGGGTTGAACGATCCCGAACCCGGTCAATGGATCATCGCGGCCGGAGATCTCGCCACGAAGCACTTTCGAACCGCGACCGGAGCCGCCGGTGCATTGGATGCGATCCACCCCGCATCGGGCTGGACCGAACCCGGAGCCGTGCATCGGATTTACCAGGACGTGGTGATCCTCGGTTCGATGAGCACGCATCGGCTCGTGTCCGATCTGCATCGCACCGTCGGCATGCGAGCGGAGCCCGGCTTCCCCGCCGATGGCTCAGCACTGGTGCAAGTCATCCACGACGCATTCACCGCCGACCACGACTGTCTCAGCATTCAAGCCCCCGATCTCGACGGCTTGCGAGCCGGTGTGAAGGCCATCGCATCGATTGGTACCGCCGACGCAACCGACAACTCGAAGCCGGTGCAGGCCGCCGACGTCGCCGCGAATGGGAATGACCGCGTCGTCAGCGTCACACGAACCGAGAAGACCGCGCTGCCGAATCCCATCCGCGACGTCTTTGGAGCCGCCGTGCATCCGATGGGCTTTTCGGCCGACGGCGGTCTGCTCGCGTCCGCCGGCACGCAAGCCTCGAATTACTTTCTGTTCGACGAAGACGGCAACCTGCAACGCAAGTGGCTCGGCAAATACGCCGTTGAACCGGACAGCCTCAACGCAACCAACGCGGACGGCATCTGGATTCGCGAATGGTGGGGCACGCCCGGCTTCGTGGATTCCATCGTTCGAGCCGACAAGCACGCGAAACCGAAATGGATGATGAACTCGCCGCGTTACAGTCGCGGCTTCGCCGGCTGGCGACATCCCGGCACGCGATTCCTCGTGGATCGCTCGAGCGGCGACATATTCGTGTCGGGTCACAATCGGCTGACTCGCATCACGACGGACGGCACAGTCGTTTGGCGTTACGACGATTTGGAAACCACGCAAGACGTCGAATCCTTCCGCTTTTCGCGAGACATCATGCTACACGGTCTCAGCGACGACGGCCGCTTCGTGTTGGCGGCAGCATTTGGAGTCGAACCGTATGCCAACGTGGTGAATAAGTTTGTGCGGCCGACCGTGATGCTGTTCGACACGGCGACCGGAAAAGTCGTCTGGGAAAAGAAAGACGTTTTGATCGATCACTCGGCCTGTGGTTTCGCGTCGTCGAATCTCATCGTCGTGGCCGACGCCACGCCAGGTCGGAAACGAATCGTCCTGCTCGACATGAGCGGGAAAGAAGTCTGGTCGCAAGCTCGTCCGCAAGGCACGTCCCAAGCGGTGATGACTCCGGAAGGCAGTTGGCTGATCGTGCGGCCCGAGGCACCTCGCGGGACGAACTTCCAAACGCTCGGCCCGCCGAAGGGGCTGTTTTCGATTTCACTCGCCGACAAAACTCCGACCGCATCCGCGAACGCTGCAGCTTTCCAACTGAGCGCCGATATCCACGCGTGGCGGATGGTGCAGTCGGATGGTCGAATCCTCGTCAGCACGGTCGACGGCTGGTTGCGATGTTTCCAGCCCGACACGAAGCTCGAATGGGAGCAACGTTTTAACGGCCCGGTCAACATCCTCACGTCGTTCAGCGGCGACCGTATCGCCATCGGCACTCAGAACGGCCTGCTGCTGCGGCTCGACGAAAACGGCAAGGTGCTTCAGCAAATCGACCTGATGCCGCACAACATGGTCATCGACCAAGCCAAGTACGTGCGAGACTACACGGCTTCGCCCGCCGACACGCCGCTCATCGACGCCACACCGGCGTTGCCTCCAAGAATCCACCAGCGTCACGGCAAGATCGTGAGGTTCTCGCCCAATCTGTGGCCGGTTGCGGGTGGCAAGCAAATCCTCAGGTCGAGCAAAACAATCTCGATCGCGAATGCCAAGCCTGGCACGTACCTGTTGTCGCTGTTGCAACGAGCCCTGGAAGGCAAACAGTCGACGGCCCCGGAACGCATCGTCGTTGAAGTCCGGCAAGGCAAAGTCGCCGCGCCGATTTACTCGGCTCCGATCGAAGCGTCCGCCACTTGGCAGGAACGCACGCTGTCTTGGAAGCTCGCCAAATCGGGAGCGATCACGATCACGCTGAATTACACCGGCGCAACCGGAATCGAGCTACACGACTCCGGGCTGTTCACGATCAATTACCCATCACCGAACGTGCTGGTCCAGCGGCTTCCGGATGCTCCCGGAGTCGCAGCCAACAAGCCAGCCCTGAACGATCTCGATTCGCTGCTCGACGGCGGCAACAAGAAAATCGTCCCACCGGCTGTCCGCTTCTTCATGCCCAACGACGTGGACCTCACCGCGCGTTCGCGAGGCGCGACGCCTTTCCGCCAAGCGATCCCCTACACCGTTCCGTTCGACGGCCAACTGAGCGGCCAGAAAACCAGTTGGCTCAACAAGCCCATCACCGGGAGCACCCACGCCCAACTACAATTGTCGTTTGAATCGCCGGTCGCATTGAGTGCCTTCGCCGTCTACGAAGACACAGCCGCCGGCTACACGGACACATACGCGATCTTCTGCCGAGACGCGAAGACCCAAACATGGCACCGAGTCGGCCACGCAACGAACAATCGCAGCCCATTCAACGTTTTCTCGTTTCCCGCGATTGAAACCGACTCGGTCACCTACCTGTGGCTCAAATCCGCCGACCGCCACGCCCGCATCGCGGAACTTGAGGGCTATCGCGGACTCACCGCGAATGCACGGTGAGGTGCATTGCGATGGATCGAAATCCGTCTCGCATTCTTGCTCGCGCTTTTCGCCGATATTCGCCGTGTTCAAGCCGTTGAGCGAAGTAGTCGATCTTGATTAAACTGGGGTTCTTGCCTTCTTGGGCGGTCAATTTGCAGAGAATAGGTGGTCGGATGACTATTTCGCTGGAAGCGTATTTCGAGACCCGTAAGCAGGATCGCAAGAAAGAACCGCGATTCCTGGCGGTGATCAATAAAGATTCATGCACGTCCTGCAATTCGTGCGCGACCCAGTGCCCGGTGGACTGCATTTACGAAGTCACCAGCCCTGTCCCGTCGCAGAGCTACCATCAGATCGACACGTCGCGGTGTATCGCTTGCCAGTTGTGTTACCGCATTCCGACGGAGAGCACCGAGCACTACACGTTGGAAGTCTGCCCGTGGAACGCGATCGACATGGTTCACAACCCCAACGTCAAGCCGGACCCCGATTCGATTTTGGCCCCCTATTACCGTGGAACTGCGACCGACGTTCCGTTTCCCAAGATCGAAGAATACGGTTACCAGTTGTTCTTGGACGGTGAGGTGTTCTTGCCGGTCGGGCTTCCCGCCGTCGATGAAGCGTTCGGGTTTCTGTCGGCTGCCGATTGGTAC
>JAQBZS010000301.1 GCA_027622115.1 Planctomycetota bacterium
CTTGATGAAGCCAAAGTCCACTGCCCGCCAAATCTGAAAGACGTAAACCCGACCCCGGAAAGTGACAAACAAATAGCTTCTACAAACTCTTCAAGTATCGAATTAACGCCTGTTGCTGTTCGCTGGTCAGCTTTCGAGGCAGTTGATGTCGAAAACGAATCACGACGTCTTCGACTCCCTGCGCCTGCATGTCGTGGAACAGCCCGTACCGGTGACCGACGCCTCGGAGCGACGGTGGGCTGAATTCGCGCAGCCCACGCTTGTCGGTCAAGCCCACGTCGTATGTCTCGTTGGACGTCAACGTGTGACCGGCATGGCACGTCGAACAATTGAGAGACTTAAAGAGGTTTCGGCCTTGCTCAACCAATTCAGCATCCGCTGGCGATGTTGCCGGTGCGAAGGGCGGCGGCGGCTTCAGCGTTTTCAAGAACGCCACTAAATCATTCGCGGCGGCGTCTGAAATGCCTCGACCTTTCATTGTCGAATTGACGGATTGATGAACCTGCGCCGGCAATAATTGTTTCTTGCCGTCCCAACCCCACGGCCCCGTTTCTCCCACGCCCAATAGCGACAATACTCGTTTCGGAGCCCCGGTTGATGAATCGCCGAACGTGTCGGCCATGCCTCCGTTGGAGTGTCCGTCGGTGTGACAGCTATGGCAACTGAACCAACTGGCGTGCGACACGCGAGCGTCGAAGAACAATAACTCGCCCCGTTCGGCCGGCCCGTACTCCGGAGTCGCGCCCAAGCCAAGATTCAAGTGCGACACAAACATATCGCGATCGAGATAGGAATTCCCGTAACTGCCGCTATACGCACCTCCGTATGTGTCCCCGCCGCCCTTGTTCCCCTTTTCGACCGCATAGGTACTCGGCTGATCGACTTCGGCTGCCTTGCGATGGATATCCACCAACGTCAGCGAGTCCGACAATTCGTTGGCCACCACGAATCGACCGTCCGACACCGGCATCAACGACGTCGGTCGACGTCCGACTGCGATGCGTCGCAGCCCTTTCCCATCCGGCTCGATCACGGTGACTTCGCCGACTCCGGCCAACGCCACGATCGTGCGGCCTCGGCTGTCCACAAACAACGAATCCGGATCGCCCGCTCCCTGGCCCGCGTAGCCCACATCGATGAATTGGCTGCCAAACATGGCTTCGTCACCCGGTTTCAGGAGCTGGTCCAGCTTCGCCAGGCGGACGAGATTATCGATCATCACGCCCCAGATGATGTCGCTGCGACGCGGCACCGCGAGGTCGTTCAGCAACTGTTGCGACATCAGCAGCCGACTTTGATCCGAGTTCAGAGCGAGCCCACGGATATTGTGGGCTCCGAACGAGTGGACGGCTTCAATTCGCTGCAACGCGGTATCGACTACCGCGAGTCGCCCGCTGAAGGCGTCCGCCACGATCACGTGTTTGCCCTGCTTCACCTGAATCTGTTCGCGCGGGGCAAACGGCAGATCAACCGTGGCAATGATTTCGGGTGCTAGCAGCTTGGCATTCGGCAAGCGAACGAGCGTAAGTTTCCGCGCCCACAACGAAGCCACGGAACACCAGGTGCCGTCGTCCGACACGCGGACTGAGACGGGATGAGTCGGTAACGCAATCTCGCCGGTCATACGCGCCGAGTCGCGGTTGATGGAGACGAGGAGCAACTTCGATCGTTGGGCGTCGGTGACGAACACGCGTTCGCCCGAAACGGCGAGGTCCGTGGGGGTGCCACCGATCGAGAATTCGGCCACCACCGACCATTTCGGCAAATCGATCACGGACAGCGTGCCGCAACGATTCGCAACGATCGCGGTTGTTTCGTTGAGTCGTCGCACGGCGATCGGCCGCCGAAACTGCGGTTTGATCAGCGACACGGGCTTGAGTTCGCTCGCCTGTAGCGACATGGGCAACAAAGCGATGGCGGCAATGCAACAACCTGCCAACATGCGCCGCGACAGGCCACGATGAACGGCGCTGAGATTGAACTTGATCGAACGGTCCATCAATGGCTCCCGAGCTTCGGCGTCAAAAACATCACCCAGACAGTGTAATAAGCGGCGACGGCGCGTGCTCCGGACTTGCGGTGTGTCGAAAAAGAAAACCGCCTCGCCTTTCGGTCAGTCGCGATGATCATCCGGGGTCGGGCGTCAATGTTGTTCGGCACAGCTTTTGGATTGCGGTTTTCTTCAGGATCCATCGCGCACTCAGCGATCTCGTACTTTTTCCGCCGGCAGCACTTGTCTGAACGATGTTCCAATCTCCAAGCATGTGAGCGAGCGGCTTCAGTTCCACAGGCATTCCAAAGTCGGCTGGTAGTGACTCTTTGGAATCTTCTTTCGAGAAAGTCGAAGTCCCCTCGGTCGGTATGCCTTTTTCGGCGCTTTCCACCGAGGGGTGGGCAGCGAGGTTTCGAATCGCGTTTTCCGGTTCCGCGCCGGAAACCGGAGCGATCGAAAACGGGCTGAACATCGCGCCCATCACGTTCACAGCCGTGATAAGAATTGTCGGCCGAAATGAGGACATCGATTCTCCGATCCGATAATTTGTGAACGGTGAGGCACACTGACGATCGACCACTCTGCGGATGGCGCCATACGACAAACTTGTTTCGGAACAGGCTCTGTTATGAAATGATCGCAATTGCGAATTGCAATTAAACAGTTATCAAGAAATCGAAACACGAGCCCCTGTGAATTCAGATTGCGCATGCCGACTGCCAAGTCCATTGAACATCGTGTAACGAATCGAAAATCGAGAAAGGAATGCCATGTTGTTACGCGTTTGCTTGTCCGTTGGTGCAGTGTTCTTGTCGGTCTCGGTCGTTCGCGCACAGCACGACCCGCAGCGGAATGCCGTACAACATATGGCTCGGGGCGACTTTGCCAAAGTCGATACCGAGCTAAGCAAGGCGGACGAAGTCGAGCCGGAAACGCATTTCGTCCGGATGCTTTCGCTGTTGAAACAAGGCAACCTGGAAGCTGCCGTGAAGAGTGCGGAGGCGGCGGTTGACAAGGGTCTGCCGATTGGGCGGCTCATCGCCGGGCCGCGCGACGTCTTGCAACCGCTTTACGCCACGCCGGGGTTCGGCGAATTGTTGCGAAAACACAAGCCGTCGCCGTTGTTGCATGGTCCGATGCTTGGCGCGACAACCGACACGAGCGCGAACTTTTGGCTCAGAACCGGCCATGCCGCAAACGTGCAGATCAGGGCCTACCAAGGCACGTCGCAATCGCCGGTGGCAGTTTCACAAGTCGTCAAGACCTCTGCGGCTGCGGATTTCTCAACCATTGTCAAGCTGACGAAACTCACTGAGGCCACGGAGTATCGCTACGAAGTGTTGATCGACGGCAATCCCGTCAAAGCCGACAACACCGTGTTTCGCACGTTTCCCACCAGCGGAAAGTCGGCCAAGTTTGCGATCGGCTTCGGTGGCGGCGCTGGCTATGTCCCGAAGTGGGAAACCATGTGGAACACCGTCTTGAAGTCCAAGCCCACGGCATTCTTGATGCTGGGCGACAACGTTTACATCGACGATCCCACGCATTCGCTCACGCAGGACTACTGTTACTACCGTCGGCAGTCTCGCCCGGAATGGCGGCGGATGGTGGCGTCGACCAGCATGTTCGCCATCTACGACGACCACGATTTCGGCACCAATGATTGCGTCCCCGGTCCGGAAATCGAGACACCACCGTGGAAGCGCGACGTCTGGAATCGCTTTTGCCGGAACTGGGCCAACCCGTATTACGGCGGCGGGCCAACACAACCCGGCTGCTGGTGCGACTTCATGATCGGCGACGTCCATTTCATCATGCTGGATGGTCGCTATTACCGATCACGCAAGGGCGAATCCAGCATGCTCGGCCCCGCGCAATTGAAGTGGCTGTTCAAGACGCTCAAGAACTCGACCGGCCGTTTCAAAGTGATCGCGTCCCCGGTTCCCTGGACGGCCGGCGTCAAACCCGGCAGCCGAGATCCCTGGGCCGGCTATCCGGAAGAACGCGAACGCATCTTTTCCTTCATCGAACAGAATCGCATCGACGGCGTGTTCCTAATCGCCGCCGACCGCCACCGCTCGGATTTGCGAGTCACCAAACGCGAGACCGGCTATGACTTGTACGAATTCGAAAGCTCGCGATTGACCAATCGACACACGCATGGAGTCGTCAAGACGCCAGGTTTGATCTGGGGCTACAACAAGACGTGTTCATTCGGCCTGATCCGCTTCGACACGACTGCCGTCGATCCCACGGTGACGTTTGAGGTCATCAACATCGAGGGCGAGAAAGTGCATGACCACACGCTGCCCTTGAGCAAGCTTCGCCACTCAAGACCGTGAAGCGTGCGGAATCCGTCGAGTACAAAACCCGGTCGCGGCTGTCGTGTTCGAGACTCAAACAGACTTCGCCCCGGGCATTGCTGGCTCAGCTGAAATACGACGGCATCGATCAGAACGGCTGGATCGTCTGTCGCATGGACCTCGTCGACCGGAAGAAGGAACCGCAGCAAGAAGCCATCCGTGACCGACTGGACGCGTTGTTGTAAAAGTCGCCACACGGCGTTGAGCACGTTGCGATGGGAATCGGTCAGGGGTGGGATCAAGGGAACATGTTTATCGAAAGCGGCACCACCGACCGCCTGTTGAACTGCACCGCTCCGCATTTGATCGGAGTGCGACATCATTCGGCGGCGATGTCTCGCGTGATTCCCCAACTGCTGGACGACTATCGGCCGAACTGCGTGCTGATTGAATTGCCGATGGAATTCACGGCCTGGCTGGAATGGCTCGGGCATGAAGAACTCGAAGCACCCGTAGCGTTGGCGGGGTGCTCGGAGAATGCGTTCGATCTGAGTTTCTATCCCTTCGCGGATTTCTCGCCCGAACTGGCGGCTCTGCGGTGGGCGATTCGAAACGAGGTTCGCGTCGAGCCGTGTGACTTGCCGCTTGCGGATCGAGCCCACGGGCGGGATCGGACACATGCCGGCTGTGAACCGAGCGGATTGCTGGAACGGATCTTGCGAAGGACGCAGACATCGAGCGTCGGCAATCTGTGGGAACGCATGGTGGAGACGCCGTCCGCAGGCTCATCGGCCGATGCCGTGCGTCGATCCGGTTTGCTGTTTGGTTGGGCGTTGCGATCGAATGATCAAATCGCGTCCAACTATGACCGGCGTCGCGAAGCCCACATGCGCGAATGCATCGACCGCACCATCGGTCGTTGCGCGGTGGTGGTCGGAGCGTATCACGCGGCGGCTCTGTTGCCCGAACCCGTGCTGTGGTCGCCGCCGGATGATGAACTCGACGACGGCCCGGACACGCCGACGCGGAAGGCTTCGCGAGGAACGGCGAAGCAACCCGAGGCCGCTCGGAAGATCGCCACGGCGCTGATCCCGTATTCGTTCGAGCAATTCGACGAGCGGTCCGGATATCCGGCCGGCATTCGCGATCCGTTTTGGCACCAGCGAGTCTTCGAAGCCGTGGATCACGCGGACATGCAGCACGCCGTGGCGGATTTGACCGTCGGTGTGTGTCGCGAATTGCGTGTGGCCGGTCACCCGATCAACGTGGCGGACGGCAAGGAAGTCGTCCGCATGAGTCTCGATCTGGCTCGCTTGCGAGGCATCGCGGTGCCGGGTCGCGGCGAGTTGATCGAGGCATTGCAGATGTGCTTGGCTCGCGGCGAGGTGATGGGAATCGGGCGAGCGGTGGCCAAGGCGATGGAATCCGTGCTGGTGGGAACGCGGCGGGGCAGTCTGCCGCCCGACACGCCGAGATCGGGATTGGCACCGCACGTCGAGTCGCTGCTGCAACAACTCAACCTGCCGGGGCCGACGACACTCGGCGAAAAGAAACAACTGCGACTCGATCCGCTTCGTAGCCGGCTGGACCGCGCTCGCGTGGTCACGTTCGAACGCTTATCGGCCTGTGGTGTGCCGTATGCGTCGCCGGTTGAACCCGAGCAGGGATTGTCTCGCGAAAACTTGACCGAAGTTTGGGACGTGGAATGGCAGCACGCGACGGCAGCGATGATTGAACTTTCGTCGGCCCGCGGAGCGACCTTGCGGCAGGCGACGTCTGGAGCCCTCCACGCAGCCGGGCTGAACGCGGACGTCGAGGATTGGACGGTCGAGCAACTGGTGCCGCTGATGACGGCGGCGCGGTGCGGTTTGCCGGAAGTGGTTGAAGACGGGCTGGATTGGCTGATGGGTTCGTTCACTCTGACGGCAGGTTTACCCGAGCTGACGCGCGGAATGGAATTCGTCGAACGTCTACGAGCCGGACATGTTCCGGGCCTGCCACCAGCCGTGGCGGACGAGTTCCAACCGCACGTGCAGAGTTTCGCCTTGCCCGTGGGAGTCCACACGACACCGCTGTTGCAGGCGGCCATCAGTCGAGTCGAAGGGTTGGTCGGTTCCGAAGACATGGCCGACGTCGCCGCGCTGCTGGACTTGGTGCTGTGGTTTCAGCAACAGGACGACAACAACTTGGTGCTGGACGCCAGCCAGTTGAAGTGGGCCGTTCGCGCGCTCGCCAACGATGGTTCGCCGCTGATGCAGGGAGCCGGTGAAGCCGCGTTGTTGCTCCTGGATGAATCGGACGCCGATCAGTTCGGACGCCGTCTGAGTGGTTGGATCGACGGAGCCGTGAATCGCGAGAGCCGCCTGCGATTGGTCAAACGGATCAGTGCGGCGGTGTTCCTGGCGGCTCCAAGACTCGACACGGACTTGGGTTGCCTCGACGAACCCGAGCGGCTGATCGACCGCTATGACGATGCGGTCTTCCTTGCGCGATTGCCTCCACTGCGTGGTGGATTCGACGTGTTCAGCCCCGTGGCCCGCGAGCGACTGCTGGCCTCGCTATTGGCTCGCTTACCGGACGAGGGCAAACGCACGCACCAACCGCACGACGATCCGAAGCTTGCGGCATTGAGGTTCGAGGCCGACGAGGATGGTCGCCGGGCACTCAGTGAGTTGATGCCGGACTTGGTATTGGAAAAAGACGTGCCGGCCGCTGACGTCTTGCCCGAGCGGATCGCGGTGGCTCGACCGGGACGTCAGTTGTCGTTGCCGGACCGCTGGCGGCTCATCTTGGGTGCGCAGCAGGAGCGACTGGCCGGTGGCTCGTGCGGCTGGAACGCGGCGAGGGCACTCGACGAACTCTACGGTGCCGGGCGAGGCGAGGGGCAGCGGCGTGGACTGAGCGGTCGCGGCGGCGGGCAAGAGGCGGCCTATCCCGGCGTTCGCGAATGGGCGGAAGAGCTACAGCAACTGTTCGGCGAAGACGTGCGCGAAGAGGTGTTGGGCGAAGCGGTGGCTGCCGGGCGAACTGCGGCGCTGACGATGTTGGCAGGCGAAACCGTCACGCCGTCGATCGAGTTGCTCGAATCGGTGCTGTCAATGAAGGGGGCGTTGCCGGAATCGCAGATGGATCATCTGCGTCGCATCGCGAAGAAGATCGTCGACGAGTTGACTCGCGAACTGGCGACGCGCTTGCGACCCGCACTGATGGGTTTGTCCACGCCGAGACCTTCGCGTCGACCGACTCCGCGACTGGACTTAGCGCGAACGGTGCGAGCCAATCTGCACACGGCCCGGTTGAACGCCGACGGCAAGCACCAGTTGGTGCCGGATCGGCTCATTTTCCGAGGCGCGTCAAAACGGAGCATGGATTGGCATTTGATCTTCGTGGTCGACGTGTCCGGCTCGATGGAGCCCTCGGTGATCTACAGCGCGATGATGGCAGCGATTTTGTCGGGACTGCCGGCGATCAGCGTCCAGTTTCTGGCGTTCAGCACGGAGGTGATCGATTTCACGGATCGAGTCGACGATCCATTGGCGATGTTGTTGGAGGTGGAAGTCGGCGGCGGGACGCACATCGCCAAAGGTCTGCGAGCCGCACGGGAACGGCTTCGAGTTCCGTCCCGATCGATCGTGCTCACGGTATCCGACTTCGAGGAAGGCTGGCCGGTCAGCG
>JAQBZS010000302.1 GCA_027622115.1 Planctomycetota bacterium
CGCCGCGAGGCCGTCGAGCGGATCGAACAAGTCATCACCGCCATTACCGGCAAAGTGTTTCAGTTCCAGATGCAGGACGATCCGCTCAACGTCACAGCCACAATTGACGGACAGCAAGTCGAACTCGACGTACTCCCCGACGGCCTCAAGTCCATCATCAGTTGGATTGCCGACCTGCTCATGCGAATGGATCGCATCCCTTGGGTCGATGACATCCCCGTGTTGCAGCGTCCTTTTTCCTTGTTCCTCGACGAAATTGAAGTCCACCTCCACCCTGGCAACGCAAGGTTTTACCGACCATCCAGGGACTGTTCCCCAATGCCCAAGTCTTCATCAGTACCCGTTCGCCGTTCATCATTGCTTCGGCGGAGGACGCGTGGATTTATCCTCTCCGCGAGGGTGAAACCGGTAGGCCACCAGTCGTTGGCCAGCCTCTGCCCAGCATGGTGGGCCACAGCTATTCCACGGTTCTGCGAGACGCGTTGGGAATCGATGAGACATTTGCCCTTCAAGTCGAAACGCAGCTTGACGCGTTTTACGAACTGCGCGACGCAGTCCTGAAAGGGTCGGCGGACTTGCAGACTCTGGCCACCAAAGCTGCGGAATTGAGACGTATGGGCGAAGAGGTGGCCGCGATTGTCGTTCCCGAACTGCGTCAGGTGGAACTCAGGTTGGCGAGTTGCCGCGAAGGCGGTGCCGCATGAGAGCCATTTCCAATGGAAGCGACACGGCGGTGAGCGTGTCCATCAGAAGCTGATGCCCCTTCTGCAACAGATGACCGATGTCTAAGGTCGCTTTGATTGCCGACGGATGAGCTTCCAGACGTCGGGCTCCATGTTGTTGCCCGCGACCATCCATAAGGCATCATCATGCACGAACACGCTGGCGGCGTGCCGTGGCTTCCACGGCGTATTGGGGACTTCGTGCCAGTTGACGCCATCGGTCGAATGCCACACATCCTTACGATTGCCGCCCTCGCGATTGTAGCCCTCGAGAACCCACAGGCGATTGTCCCACACCGCGACATCGTGATATTGCCGAGGCTTCCACGGAGCCGCTGTCGTGTGCCGAGTCCATTTCACGCCGTCGGCGGAACTCCAGACATCGTTGAAGAAGTTGCGTGTCTTCGTGGTCGGTGTGTCATAGGAACCGCCACCCAGAATCCAGACACGACCGTTCATCACGGCGCTGGCTCCGATCATGCCGCGAGGTGACCAGTACGGCTCGACAGGTTTGACTTCCGTCCAATTCGCGCCGTCATCCGTGGTCCAGATATCGCGACAAAACTTCTCTTTGGCTCCCGCGAACCCCGGCATCGTTTGCCCGCCGATGATCCAAATTCGATTGTCGTGGACCACGGTATAGTGCAGGACTCGCGGTGCCCAGGGCAGCGGCTTGTCGTGATTCACCAACGTCCATTCGGTGCCGTTCTGCGAACTCCACACATCGTTTTGATAATGCCCTTGATTCGCATCGCCACCGACAATCCACATGCGATCCTTTAAGACGGCATAGCCCGCCGTGTGTCGTCCTTCCCAATCCGACTTGGGGTCGAACGTCTTGTCCTTAAACGTGTTGGGTTTGACGAGCGTCCATTGGCGACCCGCTTTGGAACTCCAGACTTCGTTGTTGCAGATGAGCGGGAAGAACTCGCGATGCGCGGGGCTCGGATTCCAACCGCCGAGCAACCACATCCGACCGCGATAGGACAACGCGCCCGCTCCATCGCGCGGAGCGAAGGGGGCTTTCATCGTGACGTTGACCCATTGATACGCGGTTTCGGGTTTCGCTCCGCTTTGAGTCCGGTTCGTCGCTTGCACGGCTTGTTCCGCCGTAGCCGTGACTGGGAGTGCCAACACCACCACCGCGAGGCTGAACCACATCCTTGGCAATCTCTTGAGCGCGATCATGGAATCGGTCCTGCCGGAATGAAGGGACGGTCACCGGAAACGCGGGGCGGAACCGGTCGTCTCGATTCCAAGCATCGACCCCCGCTGCTACCGATTCAGCATACACGGTCGGATTCAGAGATTGGACACTCGATCGCAGAGAGAATCTGCCTCACGTGACCGTGCTCAAAACTCGGCCCCGTCCGAATCGTGCGACATCATGAAACGGTCGTAGCGCTCCTCGGACACGGCGGGCTCGGCGATGTTCTTGAAGAGTTCACCCATGACATGGTGAAAATATCGCCGCTGAACTGAATAGAAGTTGTGCTTGCCTTCTCGGCGAACGTCGATCAAGCCGGAGACTCGCAACAGAGCCAAATGATGGCTCACGGCCGGCTGGCTGATGTTCAATCGATCGCACAGGCCGGTGACGTGCAACTCTTCCTCGTGAACGAGGTGCATGATGATTCGCAGGCGAGTTTCGTCCGACAGCAACTTGAAAACCTGCACCAAATCTTTTTCCGTCTGCTTTGACATCCGCGGATTGTCGGTGCTGGCTGGAGCTTGGGCTTCGAGCAATTCAATGGACATGCTGGGCTCGTTTTCCGGCTTTTGTTGCGGCGGGGGATGCGCGTTCGATGAATCTTCGGGAGCAGGGTGACTCAGACTCGCGTGCTCGACTCGATCCTTTCCATCTTTGAGAGCGTGAATGGGCGAGTTCTCATCATCCGTGGGAATTCCGTCGGAAACAGGCAACGATCCATCCTCGAGCCAAATCGGCAACGACTGACGAGACGACGTGCGCACGTGATCCTTCACGAGACAAACATCGACAAGCAATGAGGGTGCCGAGTGCAACTGGGTGAAAGCGAAAGAGATGTGAAGTGAAAAGAAAGCAAAGGGTGAAATGAATCAGCGTCGGCGAGCGGCCAGAAAGGCCATCGTGAAATGGGGAATGCTCGCCGTTTGCGAGACGCCATTATGGAAGTCCCCAATTCCCCCGTCAACGAGATAACTGGCGCAATGTGAAGAACATTTGAGAGCCAAACGCGCGTCGCAGGCGGAGGTCTCAATACACCGTCGATCCATCGGGAAAAAAGCTCGCGACAATTTGTCTTTTGACTCGTTCAAATCGGCAATTTGCAGTTCAGCCCCGGGTTGCTTTCATCTTCGAAAACGTCTGGTATCCTGAATTCTTCACCTGAGGAAACCACCATGAAGAGACTTCAATTTTTTGTGGCACTGTTGTCGTCGATGTTCCTAGCCCCAATGTCGTACGCGGACGATCCGGTGTCGCCCGCCGACATTCAGTCCGGGACTCGGGCGGCGGTCAATGTCGACAAGTGTGAGTTCTATGTTCGCGGCAAGGTGTTCGTGGAGTTGGAACGCGGGCGTGAGTTTGACGTCTCGCAAATCAAAGGGAGTTGGGCCGGCATCTTCATCGAGATTGACGGCAAGGAAGTTGGCGGATGGGTCCGCATTTCCGAAATCTCGGCCGCCAAACCGAAACCGCCGACACCAGACGACCCGGTCGCAGTCGCCAGCCTCATGGACGCGGGAATCAAATTCGAAACAAACGCCGACGGAAACGTCGCCACCGTCAACGCGGCCGAGTCGAAGATCACCGATGCCGATCTCGCGAAACTCAAGGGGTTGCCGAAATTGGTCGAGTTGGATTTGACGAAGACCGGCATCACCGCGGCGGGATTGAAGACTGTGAGCCAACTGAAGAGTTTGGTGACGCTGTATTTGGACAACACGTCCATTGATAACGATGGACTCGCCCATCTGAAGGACATGCGGCAATTGGAGTCGCTGTCGATCAGCAAGACCAAAGTGACTGGTCTAGGGTTCCAGCACCTTGTCGGTCTCACAAACCTGCTGCGGCTGAATCTCAGTGGGCTCGATTTCAAAGACGAAGATCTGGTTCACCTGAAAGGTCTCATCGGCTTGGAAACCGTGGCCATGCAAGATGCCAAAATCACGGGTGCCGGATTTGCAAACTTCACGAAGATGAAGGATCTGATCACGCTGAATTTGAACGACAGCACGGTCACGGACGCGTTGCTGGAGCATCTCACCGGATTGAAGAAGTTGCGACTCTTGTACGTCCGCAACACGCAGATCACGCAAGACGGTGCGGACAAGCTCGACGAAGCAACTTCCGGCTTGGCGATCTTTCGAGATTAAGAATCGCGAAGTTTGTCATTATTTATTTGTCATTTCTCATTTGCCATTGGGGTGCGTGATGCACTTATCGCTCTCCGGCACCGTTCATCCAATGACAAATGATTAATGACAAATAACTAATGACAAATGATTCTGATGCGTCCTACCTCTGACCCGTGATTGAATATCGGATGAATCAGCCCGAAGACGCAGCAACATTCGATTCCCGCAAGCTCGGTTTGTGGGACGCCGTCAGCATTATCGTGGGCATCGTCGTCGGCACGTCGATCTTCAAGACACCGCAGCTCATTTTTTCCAATGTTTCCAGCCCGTGGATGGGCATGGGAGCTTGGCTGCTCGGTGGGTTTCTCGCCTTCGCCGGAGCCCTGTGTTACGCCGAATTGACGACGACTTACCCGCAATCCGGCGGTGACTATGTCTATCTCAGCCGCGCGTTCGGTCCTTGGATGGGATTTCAGTTTGGTTGGGCTCAGTTGACCGTGATCCTGACCGGCAGCATCGGCGCCATGGCGTATGCGTTCGGTGATTATGCCGTCCGCGTATTCGAAACGGACGAGTCTGAGAGCGTTTGGTTTGCCGTCCGCGCGGTCGGCGTGCTTTCGGCAATCAACCTGCTCGGCGTGGTGTTTGGCAAAACGACTCAGAACATCTTGTCGGTCGTCAAAGTCGTCGGGCTGCTGGGAATCACGTTTGCTGGCCTGGTGTGGGGCAACGTTGACGCGTTTACGTCTCCGATCGAGCCCAGTGAAAGCGCCCCCGTCTTCGGCTTAGCTATGGTGTTCGTGCTGTATGCGTTCGGCGGCTGGAACGATGCCGCATTTGTTGCATCCGAAGTTCGCGACCCCACTCGGAATCTTCCTCGGGCGCTATTGTTGGGTACCGCCGGAATTACGGTTGTCTATCTCCTGGTGAATTTCGCTTACCTGTGCGGCTTGGGATTCGATGGAGTCCGCACGTCGTGGACGCCTGCCACGGATGTCGCGAAACTGGCGTTCGGAGACACTGGAGCAAGACTGATCAGCGTGCTTGTGATGGTCTCGGCGCTCGGCGCCGTCAATGGTTTGATTTTCACGGGCTCCCGCATCTATTCGAGTGTCGGTCGCGAACACCCGTTGCTGGCAATTCTCGGTCGCTGGCATCCGAATCTAGGAGTGCCGGTGTGGTCCATCGTGGTGCAAGCGGCGATTGCGATCCTGCTGATCCTCGGAGTCGGCACGGAATCGGGCCGCGGCAACATCGACCAGTCACTAAGCCTATTCGGTTTGGCCGGCTTGCCGTGGCAGCAGTATTTTGGCGGCTTCGATACGCTCGTTGCCGGAACCGCGCCGGTGTTCTGGCTGTTCTTTTTACTCACCGGATTGTCCCTGTTTGTGTTGCGTTGGAAAGATCGAGACATCAATCGCCCGTTCTTCATTCGATTCCCATATTACCCCATCGTGCCGCTGATCTTCTGTTTGACGTCGGTCTATATGCTGTACTCAAGCCTGACGTATGCGAAGCAGCTTTCGCTGATCGGTATCGTGCCGCTTGTGATTGGATTGCCGCTTTATTGGGTCAGTTGCCGCATGCGACGCAGCGGTGCGAGCTAAGGCAACTCGCAATTTGAAACATCCCCGTGTAACTCGGGACAATGGTCCCAAGCTACGGCCGAGTCGGTCGTGCCATAACCCTCAACAACTTCACCGGAGCCGTAGCATGTTGCGAATTGCACTTACAGGTTGTGTCATCATCGCGAGTTTTCTGACGGCGGCGACGCCGAGCGTTGCGGCGGATAATTCACCGGACGTGGTCTATGTGCCAACGCCGAACGACGTCGTCGCCAAGATGCTGCAAATGGCGAAGGTCAAGAAAACGGACTTGGTGTACGACTTGGGTTGCGGAGATGGCCGGATCGTCGTCACGGCGGCTCGCAAGTTTGGAGCCAAGGGGGTGGGTTTCGACATCAACCCACAGCGGTTGAAGGAGTCCAACGAA
Source organism: Planctomycetota bacterium (assembly GCA_027622115.1). GTDB lineage: Bacteria > Planctomycetota > Planctomycetia > Planctomycetales > Planctomycetaceae > JAQBZS01. The sequence continues at coordinate 6,054 of JAQBZS010000302.1, forward strand.
AACATCAAAAAGTACAACGTGGGGAAACTCGTCAAGGTCGAGAACAAGAACATCTTTGATCTCGACCTCAGCAAGGCGAGTGTGATCACGTTGTACTTGCTGCCCAAACTCAACGTTCGACTGATTCCGCAGATCGAGAAGATGAAGCCGGGATCGCGGATTGTGTCGCACAACTACGACATGGAAGGCATCAAGCCGACTGAAACGGTTCAATTCAAGTCGCGGGAAGACAACATTACGCACACGATTTACTTGTGGACCGTGCCGCTCGAACGCGAAACGTCCGAGTAATCGCTTGCACCATGCGTGTTGAAAATCTCGGGTTGACACGGAAACCAGCGCCAAAGAATTCGTCAGTCAAGAGCGAGTTTTGAACACCCTAGCTTGCGCCGTGCGTCACTTGGCGTGCGGTGATGTCTGCAAGCGATCCGCAGCTTGCATCAAATCGAGAAACTCCTTCCTGTAGCCTCGCCGATCCGGGCCGAGATTTGCCACGGCATATCGTCCACACCGGCGGCAACTCGCTTGGATTATTCATTCGCCGTTTTGGTGTTGGCCAGAGTTATGAGCGGCACGGCACCATCGCGCCAGCCCATGAACAGTCCGAAAACTCGCGAAGCTTGCGAATTCATCCCAGGCGTATTGGAACAATTCGACCAAACACGTCGCGGATTCGGGCACCTTCATCGGCTGGACTGGAAAACTGAATCCATTGAGTCTTGCCGGGCGGATTCGCTTTCTTGACCTGATTCCTCAAAACCACGCCCACAAAATACAACATGGCGATCAGCACGCACAACAAGCAACTGGCGATCAGCGCAGGTCGCGAAAGCTTGGAGAAGTAGGTAACACTGTATTTAGAGTTTCCAACGCGTCGGTTGCTGGAGTTCGAGCGAGACTCGTTCAATCCTGATGATTTCGAATCACGATTCGTGTCCGGAGATCCTTGATTCAAGATCGCCAGCAATCGGTCGCGAAGCGAGTCTTCGAGCGAAACTGCGCCGGCGATTCCACTCTCGTGAAAATTGCGGCGAAAGCTGGCGAGTTCTTCTCCATCCGACAGGGATTCCAGACGATCCCGACACTCCAGACATTCATGGAGATGACTCAGCACTTGCTCGGAACCGCGATCCGGTAACTCGTCCGCCAAGAACCGCAGCAATTGTTTTTCCGAGCAACAATGACCCATTACTGCACCTGAGAATTCACCGGTGTTTGAGGCTCCTTGATCCAGCGCCATCTTGCGATCAACTCAATAAGGCCAACGCGGAATCCCCTCCGCTCGTGGATTGGCAATTCGATTCTGAGAACCCACCCCATCTCGCCGCCGCCGCATTGGCCCGCGTGCGGCAGCGGCGGACAAGATGGCAAAAAAAACGTCCAGGATGGATGACCTTCCTGGACGTGAAGAGGGTGATCTGAACGGCCCATCTCACCCACTACCGACAGCTGCCCTCTCTACCGTTGATTGCACGGCAACGGTCGGATCTCAGATGAGATTTTCGACAAAAATCGAAATTCATAACGAGCATGTTCGCATGGCTAGGTTTTGAGCAATCAGGCCAGATGCCATAGTCGCGCCACCAAGACCTAGGAAGCGTGCGGAAACAACTTCCCGAATAAGAAGTAGTCCGGAACAAGCACCGCGAAGTTCCGGCCTACTTTCGGATCCGGCGAATCGCCGATCGACCAACGATCGAGCGGCGAATTCGGATTGGCCGCATGACTCGACCCACCCCACAAGTCAGCACCATCGATACCGATGGTCATTGGACGAAAACAATCAATTCCAGATCGAGGATCGCGCGGAGGAGTCCCCCTGCACTTCAAACCTGCGAACTATAGTTGCCCAAACTGGGCTCATTGCTGGGCTGCCGCGCGGAAGGGTCGTTCCGTACCGCGGCAACCGGCTTT
>JAQBZS010000303.1 GCA_027622115.1 Planctomycetota bacterium
GAATTTCCCCGAGTCCGCTCCACCGCTGATCGAGTACGTCAGTGTGTCACCCGGCAGGTCGGCGTCCGTGGCCGTGACCGTCGTCACCGCCGTGGCGTTCTCCGCCACGTTGAGAGCGGCACTCGCTCCGCCGCCGTCGCTGGTGATCGTCGGCGTGTTGTCGTTGACCGCCGTCACCGTCACCGCGATCGACTGCGTATCGGTGAACGTCCCGTCCGAAACTTCCACGATCACGTCGTAGACGTTGTCGGTGCCCACGTCGGTCGGTGTTTCGAAGTCGGGAGCCACCGCGAACGTCAGGTCGCCCGTCGTCCCATTGATCGAGAATTTCCCCGAGTCCGCTCCACCGCTGATCGAGTACGTCAGTGTGTCACCCGGCAGGTCGGCGTCCGTCGCCGTGACCGTCGTGACCGCCGTCGCGTTCTCGGCAACATTCAGAGCTGCTGTTGCTCCGCCGCCGTCGGAGGTGATCGTCGGTGTGTTGTCGTTGACCGCCGTCACCGTCACTGATATCGCCTGGGTGTCGGTCAGCGCGCCGTCGGAGACCTGCACGGTCACGTTGTACACGTTGTCCGTGCCGACATCGGTCGGCGTTTCGACGTCCGGAGCCAACACGAACGTCAGCACGCCGCTGGAACTGTTGATCGCGAACTTCGCCGCGTCCGCTCCGCCGCTGATCGAGTAGACCGGAGTTCCACCACCGGGATCCGTGGAGGTCACCGTCGTCACGGCGATGGTGTTCTCCGCTACGTTGATTGCAGCAGTCGGTCCGCCACCGTTCGATGTAATCACCGGCGTGTCGTTCTCCGCCGTGATGTTCACCGTCTGAGTCGCGGCGTTGCTGGTGCCGCCATCACCGTCGGTCAGTACAAAGCGGACGGTCCGCGCCGCCGTTGACGGATCGTCCGACACGTTCTCGAACGTAATGTTCCGCATCAGTGCCTGAGCGGACGTCGGTGTTGAACTGGCGTTGAATGTGATCACCAGCGGGTCGCTGCCGCTGGTGCCGCCAGCGAACGTTCCGATCGTCGTGCCTTCGTAGCTGACGTTCGCACCGCTCACGCCAATCTGTCCCGATCCCGTGCCTTCGTTGCGGATGGCCAGACGATCGTTGGCCGTACCGTTGGCCGTGAGGTCGATCGTCAGAGTACCGGTGTCGAAATCAGCTGAACCGGAATCGGTGACAGTGGCTGTCGCATCGACGACTGTGGGGGCATCGTTTTCAAGGTAGGCCAGTGCGGAGCCCGGCAGACTGACTGTTGGCGCCTGATTCGTAACCGTCAGCGTGACGGTCGTCGTGTTGCCGTCGACCGTGCCATCGTTGACTTTGTACGTGAAGCTGTCGGTACCGCTGAATGTGGTATTCGGCGTGTAGTCGAACGAGCCGTCGGCCTGCAGAGTGAACGATGCCGCATTTGATGGCCCGCTCACTTGGATCGCCGTCAGGCTGCCACCTTCGGCGTCGAAGTCGTTGGCCAGGACACCCTCCGCAGTCGGAACGGACAGCGTCCCGCCACTGGCCACTTCGTAGTGCTGCAGTCCGGCTGCGTAGAGATCCTGAATCGTCTCAGCAGAAAGTTGAGACCCCAGGATGGCCACTTCGTCGATCAATCCGCCAAAGAACTCATTCACGGGCGTGATGACGTTGTCGCCACTGTTCTGCGTGCCCGCACCGATCGCGATGGGATTGGCGTTGCCAGATCCGCCGGAAGTCGTGCCCAGACCTCCGGTGTAGGCCTCGATGTCTGCCAGCTCTCCGTCAACGAATAGCTGCAGACCGTTGTCTCCAAACGACACGGAGACATGATGCCATGCGCCACTCGATACCGAAGACGCGGTCTGCACGAAGTAATCAGTCGTCGTGCTCTGCATGCGTACTTCGACGAGTCCCGAAGTAGTCAGGTAGAGGCTGATATGTCCTCCGGTGTCAAATCCTGTCGAGTCCTTCGAGAACAGGTGCTGCTCAGTACCCGTCGAAGCGGCGTCGGCATTGAACCATAACTGGATGGTCCCATTGTCCAGCAGATAACTGGCGACGTGTGCGAACGCGACGTAGTCACTGGTCCCGTTGAACCGGACCGCCGTGTTGGAATCGCCGTTGATGGCTCCGGACTGGGCGAGCGTCGTTCCGTTGTACGTACCGGCATTGGCAAGTGTTCCGTCGTCTCCCGCCGTCGTTCCGGATGACTCGCCAAGTCGCCAATAGCTGATCGGGTTGAGGGCCAGCAGGTCTGCCGCGTAATCGCCGGGGTCAGCCGTTGCGACGGGTGCGTCGTTCTCCGCAGTGATGTTCACCGTCTGCGTGGCGGCGGTACTGGTACCGCCGTCACCGTCCGTCAGCACAAAGCGAACTGTGCGCGCCGACGTGTTCGGATTGTCCGAGACGTTTTCGAACGTGATGTTCCGCATCAGGGCCTGAGCGGCGGCGGGTGTGGAATTCGCGTTGAGCGTGATCACCAGCGGTGTCGAACCGTCCGTGCCGCCGGCGAACGTGCCGATCGTTGTGCCTTCGTAGGTCACGTCCGATCCGCTCACGCCGACCTGCCCCGATCCCGTGCCTTCGTTGCGAATGGCCAGTCGATCGTTGGCCGTGCCGTTGGCCGTGAAGTCGATCGTCAGCGTGCCGGTGTCGAGGTCCCCGAGATCAACGTCATTCGCTGTGGCCGTTGCATCGATGACTGTTGCGGCATCGTTCTCGGTGTAAGCGAGAGCGGAACCCGGTAGCGTGATGGCGGGCGTATCGTTGATCGCATTGACAGTGATCGTCACCGTCGCAACGTTGGAATCGCTCACTCCATCGTTGGCTTTGTAGGTAAATGAGTCGACACCCTCGAAGTCGTCGTCGGGCGTGTAAGAGAACGTTCCATCTAAGTTAAACAATAAGCCGCCATTCGCAGGGCCGGTTACAAGGATGGACTGAATTGATTTTCTGTCGACGTCCGTGTCGTTGCCGAGAACCCCGCTTGTCGCCGGTGCGACCTCGGCCCCGCCAAGCGTGATAAACGCGTCTGTCATCGACAGGTAGTCGGCTTTCACCCATGCGGCACTACGGCCGGTCGTGGACACCCTCGCCTCATCGATCAAGCCGTTGTAGAAGGCGCTTGCCCCGGTGTCTTCACGGCCCAGGCTGGCATTGGTCGAGTTGCCGGCATTCGTCGTCCCGGACGTTAAGTTGACTCCATTGGTGGTGGTCGTCTGCGCTACGCCGTTTACATAAATGGTGATTGTGTCAGCGGCGTAATCGATCACTCCAACCACGTGCGACCAGATACCCGTCGAAAGCGTGCCTGTTGTCGTGTCCAGGCGGGCCGTCGGCATCGCATCCGGTGATCGAGCAAAAACATCGACCATGCCATTATTGAGTCGGAACCCGGCGCGGGAACTGGTCGTGGGTGTCCCGCCGTTGTCGACCGAAAGGTTGATGATGTTCGGAGTTCCTGAAACCGAGGTCGGATTGATCCATGCCGACACGGTCACCTGACTGACGCTGTTGACGAAGTTTCGATTTGTTCCCAGGTTGACGAAATCATTGATGCCATCGAAACGCTGCGCGCCGCCGATCTGACCGGTGTCCGGCGTCACGCCGTTTGTCAGCGTGCCCGAAAAGGCGTTGGCAGATGCGTCGGCGGTGGTCGTACCGCTCGCCTCACCCAGGTGATAAACAGCGGCATACCCATTACCGGACCAAACGGCAGAGGAATTCTGCCCGGCGGCCGCGGTGGCATTGCCGTAATACATCGTGATGGAGTCGGCCCCCGAGGCGTCCACCTGCGGCACCTTCACCCAGACGTAGGAGTTGCCGGTCTCGTCCCACTTCTCGATCTGATAGTCCAGCAACGTGCCGTCCGCGTCGAAGAACCGCAGATCGGCAGCGTTGTCCTGAGTTTGTGTGTAGTCAATGTTGCCGCTGTTCAACGTGATCAGCACCGGATAGCTTGCCAGTGTCTCGGCCCCCGCGAACGTGTTGCCGGAAAATGTAACTTGTTGCCGGCGCGTCCAATCGGTGTCCCACCAGTTGACCGCGAGCGTCGCGTCCTCGTTGACGCTGTAGCTATCGTTGTTCGCCACCGGTGCGTCGTTGACAGAAGCGACGTTGACTGTCTGCGTGGCGGCGGTGCTGGTCCCACCGTCGCCGTCCGTCAGCACGAAGCGAACAGTGCGAGCCAGTTCGCTGGGATTCTCGGAGACGTTTTCATACGTGACGTTCCGCATCAGTGCCTGAGCGGCGGCGGGTGTCGAACTCGCGTTGAACGTGATCACCAGCGGATCGCTGCCGCTGGTTCCGCCGGCAAACGTGCCGATCGTCGTGCCTTCGTAGGTCACGTCCGAGCCACTCACGCCGATCTGCCCCGATCCCGTGCCTTCGTTGCGGATCGCGAGGCGATCGTTCGCCGTGCCGTTGGCAGTGAAGTCGATCGTCAGCGTGCCGGTATCCAGATCGGCCGAGTCCACATCCGCCGCCGTCGCGGTGGCGTCGATGACCGTTGCCGCGTCGTTCTCCGTGTAGCTGACAGCCGTGCCAGACAGCGTGACGGTCGGCAGTAGATTTGGAATTTGCACAACAGACCAGCCGATGTCTGCCGTGACAGAACCCGTCTGGCTGCGCGTGATCTGCAGGTTGGTTGCGGACGTGAGTTCCAGTGTCGTCCATCCAACGCCGGGATCATCATCCGCCGTATAGCCCGACTTGCCACCGCGTTGGTACGCACCGCCAACCGCAAAACTCTTGCTCGTGTCTACACCCGAGATTGTCACGTTGCGTTGCGTGTCGGCTGTCCCAAACGACTCAGAGCCATGTTGGACAGTGGTCTCGTCGGTGAACTCGACCACGTACCAGGTGAGGTCCAGTGGTTGCCCCGTCACGTCCCGGTCGAATGTCAAGGTCGTAGCGTCAGTGATGACTCCTTGAATCAGTTTTTGCCCGATGCTTGCGATCGTTCCATCCGGCGACTTGAAATTATAGACCAGCCATGATTTGGCCGTGTCGACTGCCGGGATCGTTGCTGTCTTCGAGGCATCGCCAGCGAGAAACGAAAGATCGCCAGTTTTTACGACAGAGTTCTCGAATTCAATCACCTGCCAGTCAACGATTCCTGTCGAGTTACTACCGACCCTCGTTAACTCAAGGTTCGTGCTGCTGGTAATGCGGGACCGGACAAAGTCATCCTCGCTGTGAATTGTCCCGGGAATGCTCATGGTGACCAGTGGCACGCTCTTTGTCGTGTCGATCGTCGACAGCGCTATATTGCTGGATGTCGTGCTCCACGAATCCAGTGTTCCCCGCTGGACCGAGACCCCCGACGCATATTCGACCACAGTCCAGGTAATGGAGACTTCTGGTCCGGTTCCGGCGCGATTGAATGTGACTGCCGTGGGGCTGGTTAGCTGCCCGCGAACCTGAGTGTCCGAAGGATCTGAGTCACTGACTGTGGATGAAAAGACAAGAAAGCTCTTGCCCAGATGGACCGGCGCAATTGTGGCACTGGCGGATGTCGCTCCGGCTGCAATGGACGTCGTTCCGGAAAGGACTCGCTGTGCGGGATCGGTTACGCTGAGCGTGAACGTGTCATTGGTAGTCGTCGTACCATCGTCGACCGTTACGGTAATCGTGGTGGTCCCGGTCTGACCTGCTGCGGGAGTGATCGTTACCGTCCGATTGGCCCCACTGCCGCCGAAGACAATGTTCACATTGGGCACCAGGGCCGTGTTGGAAGACGTCCCGGTGACTGTCAGACTCGCCGCCGCCGTCTCGATGTCGCCTACGGTAAATGCAATTGCCGCAGTCGGTGTGTCAGTGTGAGTCGAGTGAAGCACGATATCCGAAATCTGCGGTGCATCATTCTCTGCAGCGACGTTCACCGTCTGCGTGACAGCCGTGCTGGTTCCGCCATCGCCATCAGTCAGGACGAAGCGAACCGTCCGAGCCAGTTCGCTGGGATCTTCGGAAACATTCTCAAACGTGATGTTCCGCATCAGTGCCTGAGCGGACGTCGGTGTTGAATTCGCGTTGAGCGTGATCACCAGCGGATCGCTGCCGCTGGTGCCCCCGGCGAACGTTCCGATCGTCACACCGGCGTAGGTCACGTTCGAACCGCTGACGCCGATCTGACCGGCTCCCATCCCTTCGTTGCGAATCGCCAGCCGATCGTTCGCCGTGCCGTTGGCGGTGAAGTCGATCGTCAGGGTGCCCGTATCGAGGTCCGTTGAATCGGCATCGATGACCGTCGCACCGGCGTCGATGATCGTCGCCGGATCATTCTCGAAATAGTTCAGCGCCACACCGGGAAGACTGATTGTTGGTGCCGTGTTGGTCGGAGCCGCCTTCAGCGTCGTTGCGGCGATGTTCCACTCTTCATCGGTACTCAAATTCCAAGACATAGTGACGGATGCCGCACCCGCTTCACGGCTGCCCGCACCAGTCCGACCGTTGGTCTGATGCCAATTCTGAGTTTGCCCGCCACCCGGTGTCGCGGTGAGTGAGACATCCGCAAACATCGCGTCAATCACCAGTTCGCCCGCCGCACTGGTAATGTTCACGGAAGCGGTGGTGCTTTCGCCGCCAGCACCCTGAAACGTGCCCGTCGGAGTCGTTTGATCAACGCCGTTATATGTCGCGGCTCCACCGATGACTTGAATCGAACCGCTGAAGCTAGCGACAACGTCTGCGGTATCAACGTCCGGATTTACCAATTGCCAGAATTCGATGGTGTGCGTGCCGCTGTGCCGCCCAACAAGCGTCAGCGCGGTGCCGCCGTATGTGACTCCTGTTGATGTGCCGTTTGTCAGAGAAATCCCAACCGTAAGGACTCGATCGGTTCCACTGTTGACGGTATGCGACCAAGTCAGGCTGTTCTCCGCTCCCGCAGTTGCAGCGGAACTGGTGCTGTTGACGGATATGTTGAGCAATTGCATCCAGTTGTCCTGGACGTCCTGACTAAACGCCACCTGGGTCTCAATCTCGCCCGTGGCGTATTCCAAGTCCCAATCGCCGCCAAAGATGAGCGCACCGGTGTCATCATCGCTCGCCGCAACGTCCGCACCCGTGATGATCCCCATCGTCTTCAACAGCGCTTGTCCATCGAGGCTCTCGCCCAATCGACAGCCGTAAAACATCAAATCCGCGTCGGCCGACAACGACTGATTCCACTTCACGAGTTGAGGCAAATAGCCTTGCAGGCTGTCTTGCGTCAGCCAGGTGTTGCCAATCTTCACCGCCGCATCCGTGCCATGCGACACGACGTGAACGGCATCCACATTTTGGAATTCGGACAACGTGTCGGTGATTTGTTCGATGCCGTCACGATTGCTCTGCAACAGCACGATGTTGAGTTCGCGATCGGGATCGTTATTGGACCACAGATCGTCCAGCAGTTGTTGAAAGTCGTCCACGCTGGTGTCGACGAAGACGAGTTCTTGCCGGACGGTGGATTGATTGACGGTAAGCGCGTCGGCACTGTCTGCAATTTCGCTCTCGAGAACGTTTCCATCTTCGATCGCGAGCACATTGCTGGCGGATGATTGAGCCTCAACAACTTCCACTGAGGGATATGCCTCGGCGACACGCATTGGGATCGCCGGATCGGACAGCAGCATCGGCGACGCGCTCATCAACACGCGGTCTTCGAGTTCCGAGAGTTGCAATTGCCGCTGCGGAACAATCGCATCCGATCCCCGCATCACTCCCGCGAATTTGGTGAGACCGCCATCAATGACGGTACGAATTCGAAGCAAACTGCCCTTGATGGACATGACGACTCCCCCAAATCGCGAACGATGAGTGCAATGCGCAATCGCGGCTCTGAACTCTAGCTCACGAGAAACGCGTCGATTTGGAGGTCTTCACCCTGACGCTCGGTTTGATGCCGACGAGCTGGGTTCGAGTTTGTCACATTTGGGGGGATCGGGGTCTGGCTTACGGATTTCAAATTTGGCGGGCGTTCGACGTGGAATTC
>JAQBZS010000304.1 GCA_027622115.1 Planctomycetota bacterium
TTTCCAGAGGTTCGCCGGGTCCGGGGGCTCGCCACGCGGGGCCGGGGCGGTGGAATCGTTCCGGCCATGAAATGGGATCGTCCGCCCCGTCGGTTCCTTTCTCGATTCCGCCAGGCACACCCATGTGAAAAATCTTGCTGACGCGAGCCGTGTAATAGCCGGAGTTTTTGAAGTGTTGCGCCCAGGTGGCACGGTCGCCAATCGCCTTGCGCGGACTGATGTAGCCCAAGACGCCGGTTGCGTGGGGGTAATACCCGGACATGAATGATGCGCGAGACGGACCACAAAACGTGCCTTGGCAATAGGCTCGCGTGAAGCGAGTCCCGCGAGCCGCAATTCGATCGATATTCGGCGTCTTGCAGACGGTGTTGCCGTAACAGGACAAGGCGGTGGCCGTCAAATCGTCGGAGATGATGAACAGTACGTTGTATTTGTGTTGTTGCGGATCGGCAGCGTGAATGGAGACGGTCGAAGCTGCCGACAGAAAAACGGCGAGCATGCCTGGAATCGTGAATTTCATGGGGACACTCATGAGAAGTTGAAGCGGTCGATTCAAGCACTGAGCATGGCGAATTCGTCGCGACGTCAACGGGAAGGCCATTGTCTTCAGAGAGTTCGGTTGGGAGTCATTTGTTGCGTGTTGCCTTACGTGTTCGTTTTTTCTTCTCTGCGGGCACAGCACCGAGATACTGCTGCATCCGGGCGACATAGCCTCCGTGACTGAATTCGCAGGCTTTCATGGCGTCGATGTAAGGCTCGGTGCCATCGCCGATCCAGTCGATGATGTTGAAGATCTTCAGCGAGGCGTATGAGTTGCCCTTAAGTAGTCCATTCCAGCAGTCCCGAGCAGCCGCCTTGTCGCCGTGGCGGTAGAGAATCCATGCGGCCATGATGCGAACGTGGTGAGACTGGTCGTCGAGACTCTTGCGAATGGTTTCGATATTCAGGCTAGTACTTTTCTGAAGATTGAAACACCCAATGATCGCCCAGTATCGCATGCCGGAATCGGAATGACCGAGATCGCGATAGAAACCTGCAAGATTCGACGGAACTTGCGCGAGAGCCCGCGCCGATGCCTGTTGATAGGCTTTCAAGTTGTACAACGCGGGGTCCCGGACAAACTCGTAAATCGTCTTGCCGGCGTCTTCGGCGAGTTTGACGATTTCACTCTCGGGCAGCAGGCCGGAATCGAAGTGCTTCAGTTGCCACGCATCAAGTGCTTTGCCGAGCCGGGCGACTTCCTTCGCGTACTTCGGATCATCAACCAGATTGTTGACGTTGTCCGGATCGACCGACGTGTCATACAGCTCGTGCATCGGTTTGGTTCCGAAAAACCTGCCGGTCACGGCGTCGGTCTTGCCGGCTCGATGGTGCGCTTCCCACGCCTGAGTGGCTTTCATATTCCAGAGATAAATTAGGTGCTGTCCCCACGGCGCGTAAGGCATGTAGTTTCTGATGTAGAGAAACCGCTGGTCTCGGATGGCGCGAACGTTGTCGCACCGTTCATCCATGCGGGATCGGAAGCTGACGTGGTAGTCGCGAGGCACTTCTTTCGGTCCCAGGAAGACCTTTCCCTGAAGATAGGCGGGCGTTTCGGCCCCGCAGATCGTCAGCCACGTCTTCGTCATGTCGATGAAGCTGACCAGCCGATCAATCTTGCTGCCTGGCTTGGCCGGACGAAGATGCTTGAACTTCTCCGGGATGCGGATGATGAGCGGACAATGCGTGCCGCTGTTGAATAGAAAACGCTTGCTCCGCGCGATGACTCCACCGTGGTCGGAGTTGTGAACAACAATGGTGGTTTCCGCGAGACCGCTGCGTTCCAACTCTTTCAGAGCCAAGCCAATGTCGGCATCCATCTTTTTCATTTGGTCGTGGTAGTGCGCGTAGTTCTTGCGGATGTCGGGGATGTCAGGGTGGTATTTTGCCAGTCGCACGTTGTCCGGGCTGTGTGTCGTGTTGTTGACGTCTCCAAAGGCTTTCGATTCATGGGACTTCGTATTGTTGATTACCATGAAGAACGGTTGGCGTTTTTTCAGTTCGCGCCAGTCAACCTTGTTGGTGTCCCAGCAATCTCCGTCACTGCGGCCGCCGATGTTGTAGTCCGTCTTTTTCGAATTCCCGACGTAATAGCCCACCTTCTTCAGTAAGTCTGGGTAGTAGCGGATCGTGTCATGCGGAATCGGATATCGGCTCCGCATCGGATGCGTGCCCATCGAGATCGCATGCACGCCTGTGATCCACGTGCTCCGCGACGGCGCACAGACCGGTGCGTTGGCATAACAGTGCATGTACTGAAACCCCTCGGCCGCCAGCGCGTCGATATTGGGGGTGTCCGCATGGGGGTTGCCGTAACAACCAACCCAGTTGACGTTGTTGTCCTCGCACGTCAACCAAAGGATATTCGGACGGTCGTCCGCAAAGGCGGTTGTGCCTGCCGTTGTCAGCAGCACGAGTGCGATCAGTGTTTTCATTGTAACTTGTTTCATTTCCGGGTTCTTGGGGCTGAAGCGTCCAGATGGGACGGGGTCGTACAACCTGTTTGAACGATTTCCTTCGTCAACCCAAAATCTTCAACACCCTAAATTCGGCGACGACGCCCGTTCAATCTCGCGAGCTGCTTTCGACGTAGCTCAAAGTTTCTGCCAGCGAAACCACGTCGGCAAATCGAGCTTGGATATCGAACAACGTAAATACGTGCGCCGCCGCGACTCGATCGCCGACACATTCGCGGACGATGATCGGGTGATATCGCAGACTCTTCGCGTCCGTGGCGGTCGCTCGAATGCAGGCGCTGGTGCTGCACCCGGTGATGAGGACGGTGTCGACGCCTTGGCTGATCAGAAAGCCGGTCAAGTGCGTCCCGGAAAACGCGCTCGCGCTTTCCTTTTCAAGAATCAACTCGTCGGCCTGCGGTTTGATGCGGTCGTCGATCATGCAGGCTCGAGCGTCCCAAGGACGAAATTGCGGTGACACATCCGCTGCGGATTTGAATGGTTGGTCGGGTGATGCCGGTCGATACGGGCTGGTGGTGTAGACCACCGGCAGCCCGACTGTTCGCGCGGCAACGATCAGTCGCCTCGTGTTTTCCACGGGTGCGTCGAGTCGTTTTGAACCGGCGGCGTACGAGTCGTCGGTCCAACCGTAGGCGAAATCGACCACGATCACGGCGGCACGTTTCCCGAAGCCGAAGCGGTCTTGAAAGATGCCTCGCTCGCGGTAGTAGTCGTCAATGGACTGAAACGCGCCGGCGAGTTGTTGTTCCGCGATTGAATCCAATTGTTCCATTGTGAACTCCAGTTGTTGACCGAGCCCGTAGGACGGGCACTCTTGCCCGTCGACACTCTTGCTCCGACACCGAGACGGGCGAGTGCCCGTCGCACCGAGACGGGCAAGAGTGCCCGTCGCACCGAGACGGGCGAGTGCCCGTTCTATACCGGACGGGCAAGAGTGCCCGTCCTACATGGCCTAGAACAACTCGCGGATCGGTTCGGCGTCAATGAATCGAATTGGGCGACTGCCGGGTCCGGGCATCATCGTCGTTTCCAAGTCGATCCCCATGGCATGGTAAATCGACGCCAACACTTGCGGCGGCAGGATGGGATTGTCGTGCGGGGCGGCACCGATCTTGTCGGTCGAACCGATCACTTGTCCGCCCTTGATGTTTCCGCCGCATAAGAAGTTGGTCCACGCGGACGGATAATGGTCTCGCCCACCGCGACCGTTGATCTTCGGTGTGCGACCGAATTCGCTCAACACGCAGATCACAGTGTCGTCCAACATGCCGCGAGTTTCCAAGTCCTCGACCAACGCCGTAAACGCCTGATCGAACTGTGGACACAACAGGTATTCATAGTCCTTGTACGTGTTGTTCAAACTGCCGCCATCGGCGTGCATGTCCCAACACGAGATATTGAATACCGTGTCGAAGTGGTTCACATTCACGAAGCGAGTGCCGCGCTCAATCAGCCGTCTGGCCATCAAGCAGGACTGCCCAAACGTGTTGCGACCGTATCGATCACGAAGTTTGTCGGCTTCGTTCCCCAGGTCGAACGCCTGTTTCGTCTCGGGCGATGTGAGCAGGTTGAACGCTCGCGAATACGCCGTCTCGCGTTGTTTCGTCGTGCGAGTTTCCGCACGACGTTGCAGTTCGTCGATTTGTTTCAGCAACTTGCGGCGAGAGTCGATGCGAAACTCCGTCTGACCGGCCGGCGGTGCGAGGTTGGCGACCTTGAAATCGGTCAGTGCCGGATCGCCGCCGAGAAAGAACGGTTCGTGGGCGCTGCCCAGATAGGCCGATTGCTGTCCGTGCGGAGTCGATGTCCCCGTGTTGCCGATTTTCCCCGGCAGAATCATGGATGCGGGCAAACTGCTCTTCGCACCGTACACGCGAGAAATCACCGAGCCGAGAAACGGCTTCAAGTCATTACTGTTGAAATCGTGGCCGGTCATCATCCACCGCTGACCGTTTTCGTGCGACGCACCGGTCTTGTGATGCAGGCTGCGAATCAACGCCACCTTGTCCATCATCCGAGCCATCCGCGGGAAATGCTCGCAGATGTCGATGCCTTCCACATTCGTCTGGATCGGCTTGAACTTGCCTCGAATGTCTTCGGGAGCCTCGGGCTTCATATCGAACGTGTCGAGATGCCCTGGCGAGCCCACGAGGAACAGCGTGATGCAGTTGCGAATCTTCGCCTTCGACGGGTCCACGGCTCCCGCGGCTTCTCGTTCCATCGCGGCCGGCAAGCTCATACCGGCCATACCGGCGGCACCGACTTGCAAGAAACTGCGGCGACTGACGCCACTACAAACTGACGCGTGTTCGTTTCCGATATGCAGCATGATTCGATCCTTGTTGGTCGACGAATCGCATGAGTTGAATCCCGGTTGTCGGCCGGTTGAACGAGCAATCTTCAGATCGTGTACGACACGCTGTTCGAGATATCGATGAATTTGCTCTCGGTGTAATTGCCGTCCTTGTCTTTCTTGTAATTCACGTACTTGAACATTTGCAGCACGACTTCGTACTTGCCCGCTTCTTTCTCGGGCGACTCAAACGTGCTTTCCACGCGAGCGGACGCGGTGGCGACTTCCTTCCCATTGCGTGCAACTTTCCACCGCAACTGCGACCCCCAATCATTGGTGACTTCGGATCGAGTGACCTTTCGACCTTGCAAAGAAAGTTCCGCCTTGGGGGTGCCTTCGAATTTCTGGTCCATGCCTCATACCTCGTTCTGTTTCGCTGGGATACGGCCCGTGGTTGCCATGACTGGCAGACCGGCACATCGGGCGTTTGTGCATTCCGTCACGGGAATCGCATCAATGACCATTGATGATAACTCATCCGGGAACAATCGCTATCCCGAGCGACTTCGCGGCGCGGGCCGCAGAATTTTGGCTCTTCCGTTTCCGGGTGCGGAATCAGGTGTTCTTCACACTAACCCGAAACGAAAGCGAGGAAGGAGTGCTGGACGTTCCGAACTCCTCGCTTGCGCTTCGGGTTACTATGCACCCAGAAACGGAAGAGCCAGAATATTCGGAGTGTCATTTGGTCTTGGAACGGTTTTCCGTCCAACTCTATACTCCGCGACGTTGGCACACGAAACGTGCCGTCATGACATCTCGACACGCTGATGCAGGGAGGCAATTGCGTGAATACACTGATCATCGCGGGAGTTGATACGGTTGTCGGAGCCAACTTGGCGATTGCGTTTTCAGACCCGGACTTCGCTGAACCGACCGCTGCGGGGACGAAAACCGCTGCAACGTGTCGCGTGATTGGATTGAGTTTTTCGTCGGTGGTCTCGATCCCCGGCGTGGAGTGCCTGCAAGTCCGTGATGCCAAAGACGATGCCGTTCGTCGCCTGTTCTCAAATCCCGAGTCCACGCGTGTCCTGTTATGCGGCGCAGCTGCTGTTTCGTGCTGGCATCAACAGCCGTCGCCATTGCAATTGACTCAACAATTGGAACGAGATCGTTCGTTCGCGGAATTGGCGGCGGAATTCGGTTGTCCGTTGACGGCCATCACCAGTGACGCCGTTTTCAGCGGTCCCTGGGTCTTTCACGATGAAGATTCCGAGTCACTCTGCTCCAGCCACGAAGCCGAACTCATCCGTCGGTGGGAGACCGAAGTGGCCGACTGCCATGCGGACGCCTTGATCGTTCGCACGAATGCCATCGGCTGGTCGCCGACCGGAGACGGCTTGCTGGAGAGTCTCATTCGGGACTTGGAAACCGGCGAACCCGTGATGAGCCACGGCGGTTTTGCGTCGCCGGTTGTCGCCGGTGATCTCGCCCCGCCGTTGTTGCGAGCGTGGCGTGAGGCGATTCGCGGAGTCATTCACATCGCCGGAACGGAACGCATGAATCCAGCGGCCTTCGCGGATCGAATCGCGTTCGAGTTCGACTTGCCAAAACGCGGCTCGTTCGTTTGCGAGCAAGACGCAGCGCATCCCACCGGTTTTGGTCAAGGCGAGACCTCGCTGCAGACCGTGCTGGCTCAACGCTGGCTGGCGGTCAAATTGCCGACGATTTCCGAGGGTGCTCGGCGGTTGTTCGAACAATCTCAAACCGGGTTCCGTGATCGATTGCGATCGTCGACCCCGAGTGTGGAGCAAGTCGCCTGAGGCTCGGCTGAGTCTTCTCGTGATGGATACAACCGAATGATGGAGCTTGCGGATTTGGGGGACGATGAACACCAGTTGGGTGTTGAAGAACGCCGAGCAAACCGCTATCGCCGGTTCATGATGTGGGTGGTGGCCCTCGGCGTAGCGGTGTTGGTGGTACAGTGGTTTCGGATCGGTGTGAGGCCGCGAGGCGATTTTCATCTCCACTGGGAGATGGGTCGGCGAATGGCGGCTCACACCTTCATTTACGAATTCGGCGACGACTATCCCTACCCGCCGTTCTGGGGACTCGCGCACGCGCCGCTTTCAGCCATGCCGATGCATGCCGCGCAGGTCTTTCTGTTTCCGCAATTCGTCGGAGCTTTGGCGCTGCTCGTCTGGAGTTTGAGACAGATCAGTCGCAGCCATTTCGCCGTGGACCGCCGCGCGCTCTTCTGGGCCACGGCGGCAGCGTTTGTGCTGGTCAGCCGGTATCTCGTGCGAGACATGCTGGAATGTGGCGTCAATCTGCTGTTGGTGGCGCTGTCGTATTATGCCGTGTCCTTGTGGAGCCGACATCAAGATTGGCGGGCCGGATGGACGCTGGGTTTGGCGATTGCATTGAAATGCACTCCCGTGTTGTTCGCTCTGTATTTCTTATGGAAGCGACAATGGAAAGTCGCTTTTACAACCGGCATCGCCACGATCGCGTTCAGTGTGTCACCGATCTTGTGGATGGGGTCGACGGCGTACGTTCACGCGATGCGGACCTGGACCGAAAACGTGTCTCACGGAGTCGCCCAGACGGATCCGTCACGCGGCATCACCGGCGAAGAACCGATCCAAAACCTGGCGCTGCGCCCGGCACTTGCTCGATTCCTGATGCGTCTGCCCGCGGGCCACAATCTGCGGCATGACCACCCACTGAGCATCGACTTTCTCGATCTCTCGCCCCCGACAGCCGGAACGGTCGTTCGCGGTCTGCTCTTCGCACTCGTCGTGATCGTGGCGTGGAAGCTCCGACCTCGGGACCTGCCTGACCAATCCAATTCCGACAGAGATCCGCGGCATAGCCCCGCGATTCCATGGGAATGCGCCGCGATCTCGGTAAGCCTGCTGCTGTATTCGCCGATCACCTGGGGCCAGCACTGCGTGGGAATTCTCCCCGCGATGTATCTGGTGTGTTGCAGTCAAGCGGCTGGGCACGGATTGCCGGTCGGCTTCAAATGGATTGTGGGATATCTGGCTGTGACAACGTTGCTGTTCAATCGCGAGTTCTTGGGAATGGAACTGACCCAACTCGTCGACAGCTACCATCTGCCCACCTGGGGTTTGTGC
>JAQBZS010000305.1 GCA_027622115.1 Planctomycetota bacterium
GAACATCGCCAAGCGACTCGCGTTGTTCGAAGCCGGAAAGCCGTATCGCCAACCGCCTCGATAGCTGTCAACTTGGTTCGCCCGCCTGAAAAGCAGGCGGCGGCCCAGCACTTAGGCACCACATCGCCGCGCCGAACCACTTCGAAACCAAACAACCCGCCTTGCATCGCATTCCGACTCGGGACTTGTTCGGACCCCTGCAATCAATGACGATGCAGCGACCGACGACGAATCGTCCGCGGAATTTGACTCGCAGTCGTGGATCAGTGCATGCCCTGTCCGACACGCATTTGTGGGTGCCATGCCCAGTAATACTCAAGTCCCGTCGATCTCACGGCCCCTGCGAATCCGCGCGCGAGAGGACTTGAAGATCCAGGAACAATGGTTTCGAGGCCGTCGGTTTTGGGCGATCAAAGATCCCGTCACGTTGCGGTACTTCCAGCTTCGAGACGAAGAATACGCCATCGTCTGCATGCTCGACGGCAATCGCAGCATGTCCGATGTGCAACTTGAGTTTGATCGACGCTTCGCCCCGGAACGTCTCAGCCTGCCCCAGCTGCAGTCCTTTCTGGCGATGCTGCACCAAGAAGGACTGGTCATTACCGAAACCAGCGGGCAGGGCGAATTCCTGCTGGACCAGCACCAAAAAATACGCCGTCGCAAGCTGAAGGCCCTGTTCTCGAATCCGCTGGCGATTCGCTTTCACGGCATCGATCCCGAACGCTTGCTGAGGTGGCTGGATGCCCGGCTCGGCTGGGTGCTTTCGCCAATCATGCTCGCCGCCGTTTGTGTGTTGGTCGTTGTGGCGGTGCTCAATGTTGCGATGCACTTCGACGAATTCACCGCCAGGCTGCCGGACTTCCAGGTGTTCTTCGGCGTGGGCAACGTCGTGTGGTTGGTCGCGGTGCTGGGCATTGTGAAGGTGGTGCATGAATTGGGACACGGCGTTTCCTGTCGACACTTCGCCGGGGAGTGCCACGAACTCGGCGTGATGCTGCTGGTGTTCACGCCGTGTTTGTATTGCAACGTCTCCGACGCCTGGATGCTGCCCAACAAGTGGCGACGGATTGTGATCAGCATGGCTGGGATTGCGGTCGAAATTGTCTTGGCGTCGGTGTGTTCGCTGCTGTGGTGGTTCAGTGAACCCGGCATGTTCAACGCAATGTGCCTGAATCTTGTGTTCGTCTGCTCGGTCAGTACGCTGGTTTTCAACGGCAACCCGTTGCTGCGATACGATGGCTATTACGTGCTGTCCGATTGGCTGGAAGTCCCCAATCTTCGCGAAGATTCGCAGTCGATCGTGAGCGCGGGAGTCACCGGTTGGTTCACGGGACTCGACGAAAGCAATCCTCGCCGCGCCCCGAGTGGTCGATGGTCGGGATTGGTGATCTATGCCGTCGCGGCATTCGTGTATCGGTTCCTGGTCATCGGCGGCATCCTGTGGTTTGTGTACCGCATCCTCGAACCTCACGGCTTGCAAGTGATTGCGTTCGGATTGGGGCTGTTGGTCGTGGCGGGACTCGTGATCCCATACGTCTTGAGAATGTGGCGGTTCTTTCTTTCCAGTTGGAGACGCATCATGTGGGGGCGTTTCTTGATTCGCTCGACGATGGTCATCGGCGTGCTGGCTGCGTTGGCGATGATCCCGATTCCGCATCAGATCGCGGCACCGGTCATCATCGAGCCCGCCGACGCCCGTCGCGTTTATGTCACCGTTGCGGGGACACTTCAAGCCGGAACGCTCGCTGCGGGAAGCCAAGTACAAACCGGCGACGAACTCGGGCGTCTGCACAACGCGGACGTCGATGCCGAGATCGTGCGGTTGCAAGGTGCCCGCGATCTGCTCGTGGTTCGCGTCCAGCATTTGGAAGGTCGCCGCATCACGGATCGAAAAGCGGAAGATCAACTCGTCACGGCACGCAAGCAATTGGCGGTCGCCGAAGAACGGCTTGAGAAACGCACTCAAGATCGCGAACGACTGATCTTGCGAGCCACGGTTGCCGGCACGATCTTGCCGCCGCCCGATCAGCCGAATTCCAAGAATCGCGACGAGTTGCCGAACTGGTCCGGCAGTCCACTCGATCCGGACAACGAAGGCGCATTTCTCAAAACCGGCGCCATGTTTTGCTTGATCGGCGATCCGCAAAGCGTCGAAGCGAGACTCATCGTCGACCAATCTCAGATGGAGTTCATCACAAACGGCCAGACCGTGAAGCTGCATTTGAAGCAAATGCCCGGCCGAGTCCTCGAAGGCACGATCACGGACATCGCGCAAGTCACCATCGACGACGTGCCGACGCAACTGATGACTCACGAAGACTTAGCCTCGCGACGCGATGCCGGCGGTCGACATCGCCCGGTCAGCAGTTCTTATCAACTGCAAGTCCGCTTTACGGATTCCGCGCCGTCGCCGTTCGTGCTGGGAAGTACCGGTCGGGCTAAAATCGTGGTCCAACCGCGCTCAATCGGCGACCGCATGCTTCGCTATCTGCAACAGACTTTCCGCTTTCGAGTTTGATCTAACAAAAAAACGCCGACCACAAACAGTGCGGTCGGCGCGTAGGAATTCGGCGAGAATGGATTCGGAGCGTAAGTCGTTAAATCACACCACCATGCGTTCGGTAGGGAGTTGCAAAATCGGGCAGGTCAAGATTCCAGGTGCGTTCCCAGATTCGCGGAATGTGCCGCAGGCCTTCTGACACGTAAATCAGCTGGCGGGATCGTTCATCTCGCGCTGTTGCGTAAATCGGGATGACGCAACCAGTTTCGAGCATCGAGGCCAGGATGAACAACATCGACAGCAGATAGTTTCGCATTTCAGCCTCCGTGCGGTTCCTCGCCCGTACTCCGTGTCGTCGAACCGGCAGCTGCCGCCGACTGGGCGTTGTTGGGGAACCCATCGCCGAATGATTGCGGCTTTGGATGCTCAAGCGAAGTTTTCGGGGCTCGATAATCGAAACCCGGATTCGTCGCTGAGCTGATCCCCGAGGGTTGTGTCGTTACAAAGGGTTGTGGTCTATAGCTTTCGGGCACGGTGGGAGGTGGAGCCAAAGCTGCCAATCTGGCGGCTTCCGCTTCGCGAGCGGCTTGCTCTTCGAGCAACCGTACACGCTCTTCCATCTCCTTGCCGGGTTTGAAAGTCACCACGAATTTTTCAGCCACATCGACTCGTTCACCGGTCCGCGGATTCCGAGCCTTGCGAGCTGCACGTTTTTTCACTTCAAAGACACCAAAGTTCCTCAATTCGATTCGTTTTTCAGTGACGAGGGTGTCAACAATCGCATCAAACGTCTTTTGAACAATCTCTTTGGTTTTGAGCTGAGTCAGCCCAATTTCCTCCGAGATTGTCTTGACGATTTCTTTCTTGGTCACAACTCGAGTCTCCCACAGAGAGGTTCCGAGTGGGGCCGCTTTTCGAGCAGCAGCGTCGACTCAACTGTAATTGCTACCAGGATTTAGTGTCAAGGCGATTGATTTGGTTCGAGGCTTGTGACCAGCCGGTTTGAACAGTTTTCGCCGCCGAATTGAGACGACTGATTCAGTTCAGTTTCACTATCGGCCAGACCAATCGGAGACTTCACTTTAATCGGAAAAAAGCAAAAGCTTTGCCCAAAGTGACACGGCTCCGAAAGTTTGGCCGGGAACGGCCGGGACTTCGCAGACACTGACATCCGGTCGAAGCGCCCGCACATCCGGCAACCCGAGGTCGACGTTCATGTCTTCCACAATCACAAACATCCGGCGACGGCGCTTGTGGCTCGCTTTGCTCCAACTGTGCGGTGGCAACCTCAACTGACAACGGAATCGAGACCGGCGGCACCCAAATCCCTGACGTCCCACACCAATAATCCCCGAAAAAAAGAGAGCGCTCCGAATGCTCCCCGCGAATTCGTTGCTTTTCGGATGGCGTTGAATCGCGTCCATCCGATGGGCCGGCGTCACACATCAATTTGGCTCGCCAAGTTTTCAATGTCCTGCAAATTCACAAAGTTGCCGTGACGCATGCCAGGGCAATCCACTGCTGCTTCATCCCAGGCTGCCTTGGATTCAAGGTTTGAATTCCAGAATGGCCATGTGCGACATTGCAGCGGCCTCGCGTCATAAATGGTGCAACGCCGAGACTTCTGGTCGAAAAACGTGCAATCGCCATTCGTGTGCTCGGTCAATGACAACTTTCGATGCACGAGTCGTGTGTGAAACAGCCGAACTTCGCCCACGCTGCGATCGAGTGATTTGGCGATTTGCTCGACCTCTTCCTCGGTGACCCAAACCACCCCGGGAGCCCCAGTACAACAATTTCCGCATTGGCTGCATTTGAATTGCAAACCATTCGCGTACCAGGGTGCGACTGGATTCGGTTTCTGTTGCTCAACATTCATGATGCGAGTTTACGGAGGTCGAATTGTCTTGCCAAATAAGCAAGCAAGACATCTACCCGAGATTTCTGCGGAAGGCTATATTCTGCCCGGACTTGTGACGTTTCCATGGTCGGAACAGAAACTCGTGGTCGTACGGAAGCACGCAATTATCGGCAAACTTGGCAGCAGGCGCCGGAAACTCCAGCGAGTTTTGCCGCCGGTTGTCGTGGTGGGTTGTGTTGTCGTGGCGAGTTTTTTCTTGTTGGGCTGCGCGAATCCCGGTAACACTCGATTCCCGACGTTTGCAACGAGTGACCCAAAGTTTGAGCAGCGAAGCTATGAGTTCCACGACCCACTACCGGATGAAACACTTGGTCCGGGAACTTTCTCAAGACCGCGTGCCTACGTTCAAACCCGCTCAGTCAGTCGCCGTGCCAAAGAGTGGAAGCTCTTGCGAGGGGCCGTCACCAGCAGTCGCTATCCCAATCGCAAGTCCAATCGCAACGCCTATCGAAACGACCACGTTGTACATTGACTCGCGGATCGATGGCTTCACGTTGCGACGATGGATGCTGTTCGGTATCGCGACGGCGTTTTCCTTGATCGTCATGGTGCCCGGCGATCAGTCGCTTGCTCAAATCCGCTTCCCCAATGCCGAGCGGACCGTTGAATCCAGTGGTATCGAACACATTGATGCTCAAACCCAAACCGCGATTGACCGTGGCTTGGCGTACTTGGCATCTCGTCAGAATCTGGACGGATCGTTCGGACGAGGTGGACCCTACCAAAGCAATGTTGCGGTAACGGCGCTCGCCGGAATGGCTTTCATGTCCGCCGGACACACGCCGGGACGCGGCACCTATGGCTCCAATGTGCAACGTGCCGTGGATTTCATTCTTGATCAGACCCAGGCCAACGGCTTCATTGTTTCCCCAGGCCCGGCAACTCATGGACCGATGTACGGACACGGATTTGCAACGTTGTTTCTGGCGGAAGTCTACGGCATGACTCCACCCTTTCGGAATGCGCGGGTGTCCGTCGGAGAAGCACTCGATCAAGCCGTCAAAGTGATCATCAACTCACAGAACAAGGACGGAGGTTGGAGATATCACCCCGAGCCGAACGAGGCGGATGTCTCGGTCACGGTTTGTCAGGTGATGGCCCTGCGAGCGGCTCGAAACGCCGGAATTTTGGTGAGAAAGGACGTGATTGACTTTTGCACGGACTACGTAAAGAAGTGCCAAAACAGCGACGGCGGGTTTCGCTACCAATTGCGGTCTCGTCGAGACAGCATGTTTCCTCGAACGGCCGCGTCGGTGGTGGCTTTGTACAGCGCCGGAATCTACGACGGCCCAGAGGTCAACAACGCCCTGAAGTACCTGCTGGCCAGAAAGCCCGGCCGACCGGCGTCTCGATTCGAAACGCATTACTTCTACGCTCACTATTACGCCGTGCAAGCCATGTGGCATTCCGGAGGCCGGAATTGGGATCTGTGGTTTCCGGCAATTCGCGATGAGCTTGTGCTGCGGCAATCCAGGCGAGACGGCAGTTGGGCGGCCAGCTACATCAATTCGGAATACTCGACCGCCATGGCGTGTCTGGTTTTGCAAATGCCGAACAACTACTTGCCGATTTTTCAACGATGATCGTCGTTCCCGCCGCCGCAATTCGCTGCGATTCATTCATTCCCGACGGTGGAGCCACTTCGGAATCTCGCGTCCACCCCGTGTTTCTGATGGGGGCTGCGAGACGTCGCGGCGAGGGTCCGTTGGCGTTTACATTCGCCAAATAACGCGTTATATCTTCCCCGCATTAGACGACTTCCCAGGTCAGTTTTCGGCGATCATGCCAATTCATTTGAGGGCATTCGAAAGCCGGTTTTTTGTTTCACTGGCCGGTTGATGTGCTTCCCCGATTTGGAATCCAGCCTCAACTCGTTTCATCGGTGGATACAGCAGCAATTCAAAATGAGGAGACACGCGGGTGTCAGTAGAAGAAAAGGTGCACGGAATCGTCAGCGAACAACTTGGAGTTCCGAAGGAAGAAATCCTTCGAACCAGTTCATTTGTTGACGACCTGAAAGCCGACTCGCTGGACGTTGTGGAATTGGTTATGGAATTCGAGGACGAATTCGAAATCACAATTCCAGACGAAGACTACGAGAAGATTAAGACGGTTGGTAACGCGATCGACTATATCGAGAAGAAAGCATAGGGCATGTCAAGGCGTGTCGTCGTCACGGGCCTCTCGGTGGTGACTTCATTGGGATGCGAAGTTGCTGAGTTCTGGAAGAACATTTGCGAGGGAAAGAGCGGCGTTAGCGCCGTTCGCCGTATCGATTGTTCTGAGTTCAAGGTGCGCTTTGGTGGTGAGATCCATCAATTCGACGCGACCAAGCATCTGGACATCACGTCCAAGGAAGTCAAACACCTCGATCGCTTTGGCCAGTTCGCCGTGGTCGCTGCGCACAAGGCGATTTCGTACTCCGACTTGAATCTGAATGTCGGCGATTCCTTTCGCAGAGGCGTGCTGGTCGGTAGCGGGATTGGTGGACTCGCGGAAATCGAAACGCAGCACAGCATGTTGTTCGACCGCGGTCCGACTCGCGTTTCGCCGTTCATGATCCCGAAACTGATGGTGAATGCCGCCAGCGGCAACATTTCGGTGCGTTGGGGACTCAAGGGGCCGAACAGTGCGGTGGCAACGGCCTGCGCGTCTGCAACAAACGCGATTGGCGATGCGTTCAAGCTCATTCAAAACGACATTGCCGATGTCATGATTACCGGCGGCAGTGAAGCAGCCATCACGCCGCTGGGTCTGTCCGGCTTCGCGAGAATGAATGCGCTGTCGACTCGAGAATCCGCACCGGAAGCAGCAAGTCGACCCTGGGATCGGGACCGCGATGGGTTTGTTCTGGCGGAAGGAGCCGGAATCGTTGTCTTGGAAGAAATGGAATACGCCAAAGCACGTGGAGCAAACATTCTGGCCGAGATCATCGGATACGGGATGTCGGCCGACGGCACACACATGACGGCCCCGGATCCTGAAGGCCAAGGTGCCGCTCGCGCGATGCAGTCCGCTCTGCGCGATGCCAAGATTTCGCCAGACAGCATCGACTACATCAACGCGCACGGAACGAGTACTCCGCTGGGCGATGTCGCGGAAACAACCGCCATCAAAGCGGTGTTCGGCGAGCACGCGAAGAAGCTTGCCGTCTCTAGCATCAAGAGCCAACTCGGCCATTTGCTGGGCGCGTCTGGGGCGGTTGAAACCGTCGCGTGCGTTATGGCGCTGCGGGACCAACTCTTGCCGCCAACAATCAACCTGGATCACCCAGGCGAGGGCTGCGATTTGGACTACGTTCCCCATGAATCGCGGTCGTCGAAGATCAGCCGCATTCTCAAGAACAGCTTCGGCTTTGGTGGCCACAATGCCTGCATCGTGATCGCAAAGGTTTGAACCCGAAGCGGTGAGCGATTCTCTGGTGTAAGACGGGCACTCCACTCCTGCCCGTCTCCCGGTCTTGATCACCAATTGGCCCACCTTTCGATCAACATTCGTCCCATCCGTCTCATAAGTCCCATGAG
>JAQBZS010000306.1 GCA_027622115.1 Planctomycetota bacterium
GACCATGTCCTGGCGTTCGGCCACGCAACCGCTGCCGAAAGAGGTGAATCCGAAACTCGTCTTCGAGCGACTGTTCGGGAACTCGGCCGACCCATCGAAGAAGAAACGCGACGCTCGGCGAAAAAGCATCCTGGATTACGTCCGCGAGGACTCGAAGAGCTTTGCCAACCAGCTCGCGAAGAACGACCTGCGGAAGCTGGACGAGTACTTCACGGCGATCCGCGACATCGAACTTCGCATGGAGCGAGCCGAAAAGTTGCCGCCGGTGAAAGCTCCGGACTACCCGGCTCCAACCGGCGTGCCCGCCGTTTATGAAGAGCACATTCGGCTGATGTGCGACTTGATCGTCCTGGCGTTTCAGGCGGACGTCACGCGAGTCGCGACGTTTGTCTTGGCCAATGAAGCGAGCAACAAGCCATACCCCTTCGTCAACGTCGCCGAGGGACATCATGACCTTTCGCATCACGGCGGCGACGCGGCCAAACAGGCGAAGATCACGAAGATCAATCTGTTCCACACCAAGCAGTTGGCGTATCTGCTGGAACGCATGGAAGAGATCCAGGAAGGCGACGGCACGCTGCTGGATCATTCGATGATTGCATACGGCAGCGGCATCCACGACGGCAACGCACACAATCACGAAGACCTGCCGATCCTGTTGGCGGGCGGTGGTTCCGGCACGCTGACTCCCGGTCGACATGTGCGATTCAAGAAAGAGACGCCACTCAACAATCTCTGGTTGTCGATGCTCAACCGCATGGACGTCACCGTCGAGAAACTCGGCGACAGCACCGGTACGCTGCCGGAATTGTTCGACGCAACCGCCGCTCCAGCTTCAAAGCCCGTGCCGCGAATGGCCGCGTTTCCGAAACCACTGATGTGCCAGCCCGGCGATGTGTTGGTCGAAGACACCTACAGCAACGGCAAGCACGGAAAGGAGTGGTTCCGCATCACGGGCCAATTCGAAGTCGTCGGCAGCCAACTCAAGTGCTCGGAACTCGACAAGGACATGCACCACTCCGAGCTGTCGACCGGTCCAACCGGCCCGCTCAAGGCGAATGACTTCGTGATTCAGTTCTCGTTCAAACTGGACGGCGCGACGATGTTGGGCATCGGATTGGAGAACCCAAAGGGCCACGTCGCACGAGCGATGGCTACGCCGGACGGCTTTCAGATCATGAAGTGGGGTGGTCGGAAGGCCCTGCGAAACTTCAAGTTCAAACGCGGCACCTGGCACAACGCCGTGGTCGAGATCCACGGCTCGGAGATGTTGGCCCACTTCGACGATCAACCGCCGTTGTACATCGAAGACGAGGGACTGAAGATCGAGAAGCCTCGTCTGGTGCTCATCAACTATGGCCGGTTTGCCTGGTTCGATAACGTCAAAGTGTCGAAAGCGGAACCGAACGAGAATTGGTCGACCAAGCGTGCGGAACTCAGGGCTCGCAGCGGGAAGTGAGCCGACCTCGGCGCGTCAACGTGCCGCCCGAATCGATGGTGTTCGGCACAAACTTTGCCAACCGAATCCTTCACGCCCTTCTGGAGTCAGGTTCCGCGCGAACCGAACAAATGCTGGGAATCAAACCTACCATAGATTTCGTGTTCAAGAAGCTCTTCGGTAGCCGTCCCGCACCACCGCTTCCGCTTGGTGGACCCCGAGCACGAATGTGAAATTCCGGACTCGATCGAAGTGCATACGGTGGAGTTTTCGAAATACAATTTGAGCGAAGAAACGATTTCGGAGGCGACGGAAACCGAACAATGGGCGTTTTTCTTTCTCGACGCGGATTGATACGAAGCGGCTCGATTGCGGGAGTTGTTGCCGCGTGTCGAGTTTCAAAATGCGATCACGGTGATCGAAACCATCGCGGCCAAGACTGAGGATCGGATGATGTACGGGTGATTTGAGGGTTTGTTGAAGATTTCGAAGCGGCGTCAGTCCGCTGCACTCATGATGGCAAACTGCCGTCAAGGCCGAGTTTTCGTTCCAGACTCCGACGACGCGTGAACCAACTGCATCGCGCGTGCGAAGTCGCCGTTAACCACGCAACAGACGGCGAGCAATCGACTCGCATCCGACGACGACTCCAGCCGGTGGAGCTGTTCCGCGTGCCACAGGGCTTGCGCCGGACGTGACGCGTTCAGGTCGCGCAGGCAGCGGTCTCGGTGCCAACGACGCGACTCGTCAAAACGCCGCAAGAGCGACAGATCGCTCTTGCAGCGGCGGCATTCGTCCGACCACGCCTGCTGAGCGCGGCATGTGGGACAACGCATTTCTTGAACAGTTTCGTCGATGGATTCAGGCATCTTGTAAATAGAAGATTAGGTCTTCGAGTTCGTTCAAGGACTCCTTCACTTTCGCTTCGGATCGTGTGTCGACTGCCGATTGCAGGCGATTCAGCAGTTGGTCGAGTTCCTCCGCGTCTTCGTCTGCGGCCACGGATTTCAGCGGCCGACCCAGCCGAATCGCTTCTTCCGCGCGATCGATGAGCTGAGCCAGCTCGGGGTTTTCCGGTGCCGATACCGTTGCTGACATCGTGCCGACGACGGCTGATTCCTCTGTGTCCAGCCCGTTCTTATCCCAGGCATCGGATGCGTTCGATTGCAGTTCGGGGCTCGCCGCGAATGCTCGATCCAGGCGATCCCGAGCTTCGTCGCCAGCCTGTCCTTGGAAGCGTCGAATGGCGTTGTCGATCGTGATCTGCTTCTCGTTGCCGGTGGCTCGCTCGGTCGCGATGGCGTGCAACACGCCGTCCACATCCAATGTGAACTTCACCTGAATCTCATTGCCCTCCGCGACATCCGCGAGCCCTTCCAACGAGAAATCGCCCACCTTTTCGTTCAGCCGCGTGTCTTCGTTTTCACCCTGAAACACATCCATCACGGCGACTTTCTGGCCGTCAACCGCAGTCGTGAACACATCGCTGGCCGTGATCGGCAGGGGAGAATTCCGACGAATCAGCCTGGCAAAATGATGCGGGCTGTATTGGCCGCGTACGAGGCCGAGAACCTCCACGCCCAGGGAATGCGGAGTGATGTCCACCAACACGGCGGAAACGTCCTGCCCCGAAATCAAGGCCCCTTGAACGGCCGCCCCCATTGCCACGCAGAGATCCGGATCCACGTCCGTTCGCAGTGGGAGCCCGAGTTGCTCTTCCAGCAGTTCAGACACCAACGGCGTGCGAGTCGAACCGCCGACCAGGAGAACTCGTTCGATGTCCGCCGTGGTGAGGTCCGCGTCTTGAATGGCTTTGTCCACGCACGTAAGCGTTTTTTGGAGCAGCGGCTGGATGAGCAATTCGAACTCGCCGCGATGCAGTTCCATGTCGACATGCAACGCGACGCCGTCTTTCTCGGCGATGAATTCTTCTTCGAGCCGTGTCACGCCTTCGAACGACAAACGTTTCTTGGCTTCTTCGACGGCGGTCAACATGCGGGAATGGCTGATGGGTGATTCGCGCAGATCGATGCCGTGTTCCTCTTGGAATTGGTCACACACCTTGTTCAACAGCAAGCGGTCGAAATCGTCGCCGCCGAGTTTCGTGTCGCCGTGGCTGGCCAGCACTTCCACGACGCCGCCTTCGACTTGCACCAGCGAGACATCAAACGTTCCGCCACCCAAATCGTAGACGAGCAACCGTTCGGCTCGATCCGGTTCGGCGTTGTAGGCCAGCGCGGCTGCCGTGGGTTCGTTGATGATGCGGACGACTTCAAGTCCGGCCAATTCGCCCGCGACTCGCGTGGCTTCGCGTTGGACTTCCTTGAAGAAAGCGGGCACCGTGATCACGGCTTTCTTCACCGGCCGTTTCAAATCGGCTTCCGCCTGTTGACACAACTTGCGGAGGATTACGGCGGAAATCTCTTGCGGCGTGAATTCCTGCTTGCCGAGCGGAATCCGACAGTCTTCGCCCATCCGCCGTTTGATCGAACGCACCGTGCGTTCCGGGGCCAGCCCGAGTTGGTTGCGAGCGGGGTGGCCGACCAGCAATCCTCCCTGAGCATCCACGCCGACGATCGACGGCAGGATCGATTCGCCAAATCCGCCGATGACACGAGGGCGACCGTTTTCGACGATCGAGACGACGCTGTTCGTTGTACCCAGGTCGATGCCGACGATGGTTTCGAATTCCGCTGCCATGTTGAGAGTCCTTTCCGAAGAGTTCTTTCCAAAGAGTTTATTGAGCGACTCGGACTTCCGCGTATCGCAAGACTTCATCGCGCCATAGGTAACCGGGACGGACTTCTTCCACGACCGTCCCCGGAGGAAATTCCTGAGTCTCGACGGTTGCCAAGACGGTCATGCAATTCACGTCCACATGTCGCCCGACACAATCCATCGCTCGCAGCCCGCATTCGTCCATGGCGCGTTCGAGACGCTGCAGCATCAGGCGGAGTCCATCCATGAGCGATTTCAGCGTCGGCTCCAAAGACGTTCGCACTTGCTGTTCGCACTTCGCCGCCAAAAATTCACTGAACGCCCGCAACGCCCAGCGTTTCCAAAATACGCGCTGACGGATCTCTTCCCGGATCACGACCGTGATTTGCGACAGGTCGTCGAGCAGGCGTACCTGTAAACGTTCCATGACGCCTTTCAGCCGTTGCAGGGCTTCGTAGAGATCGGCCTGCGATTCCGCGAGCGGTCTTGCCGCGGCGCGTGCGGCTTCGGCATCTTTGGGTTTCACCGAATCGAACCGGCCAATGGCAGTGCGGAGCGACTCGACAAGCGTCTCGGACGATTCCTGCAAACCGCGAGTGCTCTTCGTCTGTAATTTGATTTCGTGGCGCAGTGCCGTGAATGCTTCGACCAGATCCATCAGACCCGCCGATGCCGGTGCCGGCGGATCGAACGTGGCTCGCGCTGCATCTTCGCCAGACAACGTCGAAGGGTCGGAAAATGGGCTGGTCGACTCAAGTGAGTTCGCCGCCGATTGTACCGACTCCAACCACTGTCGCAGTTGGCCGAGCAACTCGTCGTTACCCAATTGCATCTTCTCGAGCGATAAGTTCATGGCGCGTACGCGAGCCTCAACAAGGCTTCGGTGTCGAATCGGGCGGTTCGCAGCTCTTTGCGAAGATCGCCGATGATGTCATTCAAGTCCTCGCCCTCAACGAAGCCGAAAAGTTGCGACTGCATCTTGCGGAGCGGATCGCGCAGTTGATCGTACGCTTGACGGATGTCTCTGAAACGCTCGGGTTCCCGATCTGGCGGGAACTGGCGAACCAATTCCAAATAGCGCCGACGAACCGTTGCTTCATTGGCATTGGCGTCCAAGCCGAGGACGTCTTCCGGTTTTCGCATGTGATTGGTCCTTTGAGTCAGCGTATCGGCGAAGTTTGAGATTGAGACCGTCATCAGAAACAGACTGCGGATAGCGGTCGATCACCTGCGGCGATTCGATCGAGATTTGCCTTGACCGAAAGTATCGCTGAAAAACGGCAGTTCATTCTCCAACACGTCCCTCATGATGGGGCTGTTAAACATGTTCTCGAATTCCGGCATTTCTTCGTCCATCATTTCCTTGACGATCGCCGGATCCAGGCGGCGGAACATGTCGAACATCGATCGGATATCCGGCATGCCCTGCATCCGCGGCGGTCTTTGCAATCCGACGTCGTCGAGAAACGACAAGCCTTCTCTGGCAGCCTGCATCACGGTTTCGGAATCGGGATGTTCGCCGGTCTTGCACGCCTCAATAGCCTTGTTGAAACAGTTGAACGCCCTTTTTCGCTTGCAATCGAATTCCCCCCGCTCGACTTCGATTTGACCTGCGGTCAGGTGGAACCACGGATTGTTCGGGAATTTCTTCCGACCCTTCTCCACGTTCTTTTCCAGTAGGCCGTTGTCGTCATTCCTTAACTGCAATAAAGCACATACCGAAAGTAAGTCATCCTCGGTGAATTGCACTCGACTGCAACGGGCGAGATATCCGAGCACGAGTTCAACGTGGCGTTGTTTGCCCTTGTATTCAACGGGATCGAGGCAGCTCATCAGCTTGGAAAGTTCGCCCGCAGTCTGAGAACGACAGGCACGCTTCATTGAGGCTTGCCATTGCCGCTCGTAGAGTTTCAGCTTCTCGGCGGGCAATCGGGCTCGAATCGCTTCGACCGTCAAGTAGAACTGGGCCACCGTGGGTTCTTCCAGCATTTCTTCTGCGGTCGTGACCGCCGCGTCGGCAACAGCCTTGTTCCCGGCCAAGTATTCCACGACGGCGCTTCGGACCAGCAAATTGACTCGACTGGTGATGTTGTCTTGGGCGAGCTTGCCGGCATCGATCAATTCCTGCCGAGCTTCGGTGAATTTCGAATCCAGTGCCAAGCTCCGAGCACAACCTGCATGTGCCGAAGACAGACTCGCACGCGCGATTTCATCCAACGGTCGCAAACGCCAAGCTCGCAGTAGAAAGTCGCGTGCCTCGATGACGTTGCGAAGCAGCAACTTATTGCCAAGTTTCGACAAGGTTTCAAAATGATCGGGGAAAACTTCGAGACGACGCTTGCCGGTCGCAATGACTTCATCGGGCCGATTCGCCACTTCGTACAACGTATTCAGCCGATCCCATGCCTCCGTGTTGCCGGGAAAGGCGCGGATGCTGTTGTTCAGACTTTCCTCGGTTTCGGACAGTTCGTCGTCGATCTCTTCTTTGTGAGACGCCCCGCAATCGCAGTCCGCCAAGCTCTGCATTTCTTGGAGTGAACAATCGCTCATTTGCAGATACACCAGCGATTTTGCAATTCCGCGATCCTCTTCCGACAGCGACGGCACTCGGTCCAGATCGCGGATGTACTTTTGCCATGCATAGATTTCGGATTCGTCGTTCTCCTCCGCCGTCATCGCCATGGCGCGATTCCAATTTGGGTCGAGCAGTGGTGACACCCCCGCCAGCTTAAGGCGTCGCAGTCCATCGCGATCACCGCTACGGATCAGTTGCGCGACGACGGACAACACGATTCGTTGGAGCATTTCCGGACAGCGTCCCGCAGCCCGTTTACATTGCAGAAACAAATTGAAGATGTCGTCGCTGTCACCGTGATCCAGTTGCTTGCGAAGTTGTTCGACGCGTGAGATCAGTCGACTTGTGGGACTGAGACTCTCCAGCCGTTGAGAATTTCGTTCGGTCGCCACGGGTCCGTGGTCGTCGAACTGATCCATTTGCCGGAGCCGAACGACAATCCGCGCGGGTGCTCGATTCGGATCCAGACGACTCCAATGTGGTTCGACTGCATCCAAGTCTCGGCGATACCAGGCCATCAAGCCGCGAACGAACAACCGCCATTCGGCCATCGGTGACTGACGAGCGACTCCGCGAAGCAACTCGTTCGCGTGCGAGTCGTCTCCGCGTTCGACGGCGACCAACGCCGATCGCACGAGTTCCGCGTCCGCTCCGCGACCGGCAGACTTGTCATAGACTTCGCGGTCAAAACTCTCGTTCCGCAGCGAATCCTGATGCTCGCTCGAGAGGCGGTCCCGGTATTTGGGAAAGCGGTCAAGAACTCCCGCTTGGTACAGCAACTCGGGCAATTGCTCGCAAACTTTGGGGTGTGTGGCCGACCTAGCCAATGTTTCCAAGAGTTCGAGACACTGTTCCGGCAGTGAATGCTGATGCAATTGCCGCGCTCGCTGGAACATGACCTGTTCGAGCAGTTGCTGGTTGTCGGCGTTTGGATTCTTGCGAACCGCCAAGCGAGCCTGTTTGAGCGCTTCCTTGAAGTCACCTTTGTCGAACAATTTGACGGCGAGGAATGCCGGATTGAGTGCCCGTTGCTTGACTTTCTGGCGGCGCGACATCCGAATCTCCGTATTCAGGGACGGGAGGTTGATCCATATTCCTCGCGGGGACCGCTTGATACCAGCCACATTTCCGTCCGTCAATTCGGTGGAAACATAACGGCATGAAACTCGACGAGATATTTGCTGACTCGAAT